>JAICEP010000024.1 GCA_025924095.1 Sorangium sp. | reverse complement strand
GTCGGCGAGAGCGAGATGCTGTGCGGCAGCGACATCCCCGCGCTGCTCGCGCACACCCGCGACATGATCTTCCTCGAGGACGGCGACATCGTCGAGCTGCGCGCGGACGGCGTCCGCATCGAGACCGTGACCGGGAGCGACAAGGTCGAGCGGCGCGTGAAGCGCATCGACTGGAGCCCCGTCCAGGCGGAGCGCGGCGGCTACAAGCACTTCATGCTGAAGGAGATCCACGAGCAGCCGGACGTCGTCGAGGCGACGCTGCGCGGCAGGATCGATCTCGCCGCCGGCGACGTGCACGCGACCGAGATGGGCGTCACGCCCGAGTTCGCGAGGGAGCTGCGCCGGGTCTACATCGTCGCCTGCGGCACGAGCCACCACGCCGGCATCGCCGGCCGCTACTGGATCGAGCAGGTCGCCAGGGTCCCCACGGTGGTCGAGCTCGCGAGCGAGGTCCGCTACCGCGAGCCGATCTTCTTCCCCGACGATCTCGTGATCGCGATCAGCCAGTCGGGCGAGACCGCCGACACGATCGCGGCCCTCAAGGCGGCCAAGGCGCAGGGCGCCAAGGTGCTGGCGCTCTGCAACGTGCTCGACAGCGCGATCCCGCGCCTCTCCGACGGCGCGCTCTACACGCACGCGGGCCCCGAGATCGGCGTCGCCTCGACCAAGGCCTTCACCACGCAGCTCGCCGCGCTGCTCCTGCTCGCGGTTTACCTCGGCCGCCGCCGCGAGTCGCTCTCCGCGGAGCGCGGGCGTGAGGTCCTCCAGGCCCTCTGGGAGATCCCGAGCCACATGCGCGAGGTGCTCGGCGACGCCGACTACGTGCACGCGATCGCGAAGCGCCTCGTCCACGCGAAGGACGTCCTCTTCCTCGGGCGCGGCCTCGGCTTCCCCATCGCGCTCGAGGGCGCGCTCAAGCTCAAGGAGATCTCGTACGCCCACGCGGAGGGCTACGCGGCCGGCGAGATGAAGCACGGGCCGATCGCCCTCATCGACGAGGCTCTCCCCGTCATCGTCGTCTGCCCGCGCGACGCGCACTACGACAAGACCTTCTCCAACCTGCAGGAGGTCCGGGCGCGCGAGGGGCAGGTCATCGCCATCGCCACCAAGGGCGACGAGTCGATCCTCGAGATCGCGCAGCACCACGTCTGGATCCCCAAGGTGCTGGACGAGGTGGGGCCGCTCCTCACGGTGCTCCCGCTCCAGCTCATCGCCTATTACGTCGCCAACCTGAAGGGCAACGACGTCGACCAGCCGCGCAACCTCGCGAAGACGGTCACGGTCGAGTAGCGGCTCGCTCGCGGCGGGCTCGCGCCGGCGTCGCGGGCGGCCCTCCTGAGCGGCGCGGGCGGCCCTCCTGAGCGGCGCGGGTGCCCCGCGCCCCGCCTGCGCGCCGGCCCGGGGCCGCGGCTATGCTGCGCGCATGCGCATCCCCGGCAGAACGGAGCGGCGGGTCGTCGCGGCCATCCTCGTGACCGCGCTCATCCCGCTCGTCGCCAGCATCGTGGTCGCCAGGACGGTGATCGCGCGGGTGTCGGCGACGGCGTTCCAGCCCGAGTTCAGCGTCCACCTGGACAGGGCGCTCGGCGTGTACGCCGAGCTGGCCGCCGCCATCAAGCAGGGCATGCGCTCCGAGGCCGAGGCGATCGCCGCGGCGGACCCGCTGCGCCGGAGCGCCTTCGCCGGAGACGCGGAGCTCCTCGCGGACGAGCTCGCGCGCATCGTCGCGGCCCACGCCACGCTGGTCTCCCTCCGCGTCGAGCGCTGCGGCGGCGAGCTCGTCAGCGCGCGGGAGCGCGGCCGACCGGTGGACCCGACGCACGAGAAGACGCTCACCGTCCGGAAGGCGATCGAGCGCGCCTCCGGCCGCCCCGGCTTGCCCGCCGAGCTCGCGCCCGAGGACGGCGAGTGCGACGGCGACGCGAGGACCCTCGTCGCGACGTTCGCCGCGCCGAGCGCCCGCTTCGACGAGCTCGAGTCCGCGCAGGCGTTCGCGCAGGCGTACCGCGCCCTCGAGCGCGAGCACCGGAAGGAGTACCTCGACGAGAGCTACGGCGATGCCTTCGCCGCGCTTCTAGGCGCGACGATCGTCCTCGCCGTCCTCGCCGGCGTGCTCGTGGCGCGCCCCGTGGCCGACCGCATCGCGCGGCTCGCCGCGGCGACCCGGCCCGTCGCCGAGGGCGATCTCTCGGTGCGCGTGGCGCTCCAGGGCAACGACGAGGTCGCCGACCTCGGCCGCGCCTTCAACCGCATGCTCGAGGAGCTCGAGGGCAGCCGCGCGAGGATCGAGTTCCTCAAGCGCATGGGCGAGTGGCAGAAGATGGCGCGGCACCTCGCGCACGAGATCAAGAACCCGCTGACGCCCATCCAGCTCGCCGTCGAGGAGTGTCACCGCCGCTATGCGGGCAGCGACCCGGCCTACCAGCGCCTGCTCCAGACCACGCTCGAGGTCGTCGAGGAGGAGGTCGGCACGCTGCGCCGGCTCGTCGGCGAGTTCTCCAATTTCGCGCGGCTCCCGCAGGCCGAGCTCGAGCCGTCGGATCTCGCGGAGTTCCTGCGGGAGCAGGGTGAGCGCTTCGCGGCGGTCGAGGAGGCGGGGCGCGAGCACGCCTCGGACGAGGCGCTGCTCGGGCGCATCGATCTCGAGTTTGACGTGCCGGACGCCCCGATGCCGGCCGCGCTCGATCGGGAGATGCTCCGGCGCGCCCTCGGCAACATCGTGCGCAACGCGGCGCAGGCGCTGCGCGACGCGCAGCGTGCGGCGCCGGGCGGAGGCGCTGCAGAGCGCCCCGGCGCCCTGTGGGGCAGGGTCCGCGTCTCGGCGCGGAGCGAGGGGCAGAGCCACCTGATCGCGATCGACGACGACGGCCCGGGCATCGATCCCGCCGTGCGCGACTCGGTCTTCGATCCCTACGTCACGACGCGGTACGACGGCACCGGGCTCGGCCTGAGCATCGTGAAGAAGATCGTCGTCGACCATGGCGGCACCATCGACGTGCTCGAGTCCCCGTTCGGGGGCGCGCGCTTCGTCATCCGGCTCCCGCGCGCAGGCACACCCGCGGCGCGCGCCGCGCAGACGGTCGAGGACGAGGGCGGACCGCGGTCGACCTCGCGCGCGGCGGGCGGACCCGGGAGCCCGGAGGCGCTCGGGCGCGACGTCTTCTCCGAGGGCGATCGCGAGGTGGCCGCAGGGAGCGCCGGCCTGGCCCGACCCGCCGCTGGCGATGGCGGCGGCGCCTAGCGGGGCGGGGTCGAGCGCCCTCCGCGAGAGCCATCTGCACGAGGTTGATCCTCACGGAGGAGGCGCCGAGCTACCCGCACCCAGGAGCTCGGGCCGGGCTGCCGGCGGGAGGCCCCGGCAGCGAAAGCGCGCCTCCGGACCGGCCGGTGGTCAGGAGATGCTTGACCAGCCGGCCCCGCTTTGACATGTTCGCCCGCGGAGAGGTGACCGAGAGGCCGAAGGTGCCTGATTCGAAATCAGGTGTACCCGCAAGGGTACCGCGGGTTCGAATCCCGCTCTCTCCGCTACGCTTGGCTGCTTGCCCCCGTTGAACCAGGTGGGCTCTGACCGCTCGCTCACGCGCGGGCGGCGCCGGTCCGGCAGAAGCGGGGCGCATCGAGGAAGTATCGGGAGAGGTGACCGAGTGGTCGAAGGTGCACGACTGGAAATCGTGTGTACGGAAACGTACCGCGGGTTCGAATCCCGCCCTCTCCGCCGAGCTGAACAGTCCGTCGACTCCTGATGGTGAGCTCCTCCGAACCGAGCCCGCAGGAAATCCTCAAGAGCGCGAGCCGGTGCGAGCGCTCGTGCGACCAGAACGTCGCCAGAACGTCGCCAGAACGTCGATCGACGCGCTTGACCGACCCACGCCGGACGATGACGATGACGACGAGGGGCCCACGATAGGACCCGAGACGCTTGACAGGCGGAGGGCCGCCTTGTAGAAGTTGCGCCCGTTTTTGGCAGGCGCCCTTCCGGAGTTTTTCGCCCAATGAATCCTCAGCCCAAGTCCTTTTCCGCCAAGCCTGCGGAGGCCCGCAACGAGCGTACGTGGTGGGTGATCGACGCGGAAGGCAAGCCCCTCGGCCGCCTTGCTAGCCGCATCGCCACGGTGCTTCGCGGCAAGAACAAGCCCACGTTCACCCCGCACGTCGACACCGGCGACTTCGTGATCGTCGTCAACGCCAAGAAGGTCCTTCTGACGGGTCGCAAACTCCAGCAGAAGAACTACGTTCGGCACAGCGGCGCGCCGGGCGGCTTCCGCTCCGAGGCGTACGGTCATCTGCTCGAGCGCAAGCCGGAGCTCCCCATCCAGAAGGCCGTGAAGGGCATGCTCCCGAAGAACGTGCTCGGACGTGAGCTCATCACCAAGCTCAAGGTCTACGCCGGTCCCGATCACCCCCACGCGGCGCAGAAACCGCAGCCCCTTAGCTACAGCTGAGCAAAGCCATGACGGAAACGAGAACGTACGCCACTGGGAAGCGTAAGACCGCGGTCGCGCGCATCTTCCTCTCGCCGGGCACCGGCACCATCAAGGTCAACAAGAGGCCCGCCGACGAGTACTTCGTCCGCGAGACCTCGCGGATGGTGATGCGGCAGTCGCTGGAGCTGCTCGAGGTGCTCGAGCAGTTCGACGTGAACGCGACCGTCGTCGGCGGCGGCCACAGCGCCCAGGCCGAGGCGATGCGGCACGGCATCGCGCGCGCCCTCTGCGAGCTCGATCCGGAGCGCAGGCCCTCGCTCAAGCGCGCGGGCTTCCTCACGCGCGACGCGCGCAAGAAGGAGCGCAAGAAGTACGGCCAGCCCGGCGCCCGCAAGCGCTTCCAGTACTCGAAGCGGTAGCAGGCCCAGGTTGCCGCCCCTCAGGGCGGACGCCATGGCGAAGACGTCGAGGACGCGAGGGCTCATCCCCCTCGGCGTCCTCGATGTTTTTTGTCTGTCGGCCACGCGAGGACGTCGAGGACGTCGAGGACGTCGAGGACGCGAGGGCTCGTCCCCGGCGTCCTCGTACTTCTGTTCTCTCCGAGCGGACCTCTCGGCCCGCCCGGTGTCACATCGTCTCCGGCGGGCTCTTGAGATCGGGGCCTTCGATGAGCTCGCCCTCGTCGTCTCCGGCGCCTTCGGGCGGCTTCGCTTCGGGCTCGGTCGGCCCGCTCGGCCCGACCTCGGGTGCCGCGGAGACCGTGGCCTCGCTGCCGGCGGCCGCGGGCGGTGGAGGGGTCGGCTCCGCGGCCTCCGGCTTCACCGGCTCGGGCGGCGGCTCGGGCAGCGGGATGGCGTCGAGCCGCTTGTCGAGCGCCTCCTTCGCCGCGGCGAACGCCTCGCGATCGACGCCGGGCATCACGCGCTCACCGTCGAGCTGGAGCGTCTCGGCGTCGAAGTACTTGCCGTCCTTCTTCGCGCTGAAGTGAAGGTGCGGGCCCGTCGAGCGGCCCGTCGAGCCCACGTACCCGACGAGCTGGTGGGTGCCCACCTTCATGCCGGCCTTGATGCCGGGGGCATACCTCGACAGGTGGGCGTAACCGGTGCTGATGCCGTTCGCATGCAGGACGGTGACGAGGTTGCCGCTCGGACCCGCGGGGCCGACCCACTCGACGACGCCGCGGTACGCCGAGTACACCGGCGTTCCCGTGGGCGCGCCGAAGTCGGTCCCGTTGTGGGGCATGGGCCTCTTCAGCACCGGGTGCATCCGCTTCGGGTTGAACTTCGACGTCACGGGCGCGCCCGGGACCGGCGCGCGCCAGCCGCCCGCGAACGGCTGCCGGCCGCGCTCATCGAAGTAGCCGCGGGCTTCCTGCCCCTTGAAATCGTAGATGCGCAGCGGCTTCTCGGCGGGGTCCGCTGGCCGGTACTCGAGCGCGATCATCTTCTTGTACCGGGAGAACATCCCGAGCGCCGTCTCTTCCATGGCGATCAGCCGGACGGTGCTCCCTTCCTCGAAGCCCTCCGTCGACATGCGCCCGCTCAGCGCCTCGTCGATCTCGTCGAGCACGCCCGGCTCCAGGCCGCCCGCCTGGTACGCGCTCGTAAGATCCTTCCCCACGTAGAAGGCGGCGATGACCTCCTCCTCGGCGATCTTCATGTCGAGCGTGGCGCCCGAGAGCAGCCCGGCCGCGTCCTCTCTCGCCTGGTAGATCTCGCTCGCCGAGACCTCGTACTCGAAGGCGCGAACGCGGCGCGTGGAGCGGTCCATCGCGGCCGTGAACCGGTCCTTGCGGCCGCACTTGTCGAACTTCCGCAGCCCCTCGAAGGCCTTCATGATCCGGTAGATCTGCGCCTTCGGCACGCCCTTCTCGCCGAGGGCCGTGATGAACGACCGGCGATCCATCACGTCGCTCGCCAGGATCACGGACGGATCCTTCGCGAGCTCGGAGAGCCGCCACGGGCCAGGCAGCGGGGTGCGCTTCTTGGCCTTCACCTCGGGCGCGGCGGAGAGCCTGGCGGCCTCTTCCGTCCCTGCGGCCGAGCCCGCCGGGCTCCCTGCGACCAGCGCGCGCTCGTCGCGCACCGGGACGCTCTGGATCAACAGCGCGATGAGCGAGGTGAGCGTCGCGAGGCCGAAGATACCGCCGAAGACCGCGGTCATGCGCGGCGAGAGGTGCGGCCCCGGAGGCGGCCGGCTGAGGCCGGCGGGCAGGCGTGGGCCGTCGGCCATGCCGGGTCCTGCGTAGGGGCCGCCGTCCACGAGCGACGGCCGCGAGGGGTGCGGTCGCGGATCGCTGCCGCGCGACCATTGCGCTGCTCCACGCCCGCGAGAAGAAGGAGGAGGAAGCTGCCCCCACGTCGGCGCCGCGCGCGCGCGCAGATCGCCGCCGCGCGACCAGGGCGCGGCCGGCGCGCTCTCGCCCCGGCGATGGCTCGGCAGCGGCGCGGCCAGCGGCGGCGTCGCAGGTCTGCTGGAGGCGTCCAGCGCGTCGTCCGCCACATCGTCGGCCGCGCTGGTGCGCGCGAGATCCGCGCGCGGCGCGCCCAGCGGGGCGGCGGCGCCGGGCTCTGCGCGCGGCGCGTCCAGCGGGGCGGCGGCGCCGGGCCCGGCCGCGCTGCCGGCGGCTCCGTTCCGCTCCTCGGAGCGGTCCGCGGCGTCCGGCGCTCCGGAGGCCTCCAGCGGGTTCTGGGGTACTGCACTCGGCACGCCGACGTGCGTACCAAGGCATCGACAAGGTTGCAACCGCGCGACCACCCGGATAGCGCAAGGGTTGCGCGGAAGACCCGACCGCACCGTACGCCGGTCGCGTAAGCTGGCGGGCCTCATGGACGACCGGCTGAAGCAGCTTCTGGTTCTCGGCAGGGAGCACTACGAGCGGCGCGAGTACGATCTCGCCGAGCACGCCTTGCGGCAGATCCTCGAGAAGACCGACCGCTTCGCGGACGTCTTCAACATGCTCGGCGTCATCCTCCACGAGCGCGGGGATTTCGTTGCTGCCGAGGCCCACTTCGAGAGCGCGGTGCAGCTGAACGAGCACTACACCGAGGCGCTGCTGAACCTCGCTGTCACGTACAACGACCTCGGCAAATACGAAGCGGCGCGACAGGTCTACTCTCGTATCCGGCGCGGCGAAGGGGACGGCGGCGTCCTCGACCCGTTCGCGCGCGGCAAGATCGCCAACATGCACGCCGATCTCGCGCAGGCCTACGCCGACGCGGGCTGCGCGCAGGAGGCGATCGCCGAGCTGAAGCGGGCCGTGGCCCTGTGCCCGACGTTCGTCGATCTCCAGCTGCGCCTCGGCACGATGTACCGCGACGCCGGCAATCTGCCGCTCGCCCGCGAGCACTACGCTGCGGCGTGCGACGCGAACCCGAAGTACGCGCCTGCGCGCGTGCTGCTCGGGGTCGCGCTGCACTCCCTCGGTGCGTCCGAGCACGCGATCGCCGAGTGGCACCAGGCGCTCGCGATCGAGCCCGACAACAAGACGGCGAGGATGTACCTTCGCATGGTCGAGGCGCAGCGGAGCGGGAGCACCGGCGACGCCGTGTCGCGCGACTCGTCGCCGACCATCACGAGGGGCGGCTCCTGGGATGCGCTCGACGAGGCGACCCCCACGGAGGTGAGCGACCTCCTGTCCACGATGACGGCCGATGCAGCGGAGGAGACGGATCACCCTGCACCGGAAAGCAAACCCTGAACGTTGGCGAAATACTCTCTGCTCCGCGAGGAGGCGCGCCGCGCCTGGCGTGAGCTCCGTGGCAGCGAGCTGTCCGCCGGCCGGACGGCCGTGGCGGTGGCGATCGGCCTGTTCATCGGATCGCAGCCGATCTTCGGCTGCCACACGCCGCTCGTCCTCCTCCTCTGCCTGTGGTTCCGTCTGGATGCAGCGATTGCCTGGGTCGCTGCGAACATCTCCAACCCCTTGTTCGCGCCAGCGCTGCTCACGGCCGAGGTCCAGGTCGGGGCGTACCTCCGCACCGGTCGCTGGCTGCGCTTTCATGAGAAGATGAGCTGGGCGCAAGCACTGTCCGAGTTCCCCGAGCACATGTTCCTCGGCGCCCCCGTGGTCGGGCTCGCGCTCGCCGCGCTCGGCGGCGGCCTGGTCTTCGCGCTCGTCGCGCTGAAGCGGCGCCGCGCGCCCTCGCTGCAGCGCAGCAGGATGGAGCCGTATCGGCTCCCCGACGACGCGCCGCCGTGGGTTCACGCGATCGAGCGCGTCGCAGCGCGGTACAGCCCGCCGGAGGGCGCCACGCCGGCGCAGCGCACCCGGTTTCACTATGTCCGCTTCAAGCTGCTCGGCGATCCTGTCGCGCGGCTGATTGCCGACATCGCCGGCGACCGCCCGGTCGCGCTGGGAGAGGTCCTCGATATCGGGACCGGGGCTGGCCAGCTGCCGATTCTCCTGCTCGAGCTGGGCAGGGCCGCGCGCGCGCGCGGGTTCGACTGGGACCGAGCCAAGATAGAGGACGCCCGCCGCGCGGCCGGCGGGAATCCGGGCGCGCCTCTGTCGCGATCGTCCGAGCCGCCCGGTTCGTCCGGCGAGCCGCGCTCTCTCCACGCCGCCCCCCCGCTGGCCGCTGAGTTCTGGTGTGCGGACGCGCGCGAGGCCGAGCTGGGAGAGGCAGACACCGTGCTGCTCATCGACCTGCTCCACTACTTTCGCGTGGAGGAGCAGGACGCGATCCTGAGACGGGCGGCGACCGCAGTTCGCCCGGGAGGGCGCCTGCTCGTCCGCGAGGCGGACACCGAGCGCGGCCTGAGGAGCTCGATCACGCTCCTCGAGGAGCGCATCTTCACTGCGCTTCGGTTCAACCGCGGCGAGCGTGTGCGCTTCCGCCCTGCCCGGGAGATCGTGGCGCTCCTCGAGCAGCTCGGCTTCTCCTGCGAGACGAGGCCAGCCTGGGGGAAAACGCCGTTCTCGAATGTCCTCATCGTCGGGACCCGGGCCGAGCGCTGAGCCCAAGTCGCGCCTCGCGCCGAGATCTCTTCATGCGCCTCCGGCGCGGCGCCCTCAGCGGTGTCACCGGAACGCCCGATCCAGCGTGCAGGCTCGGCCAGGTGGATTGCCTGTCGATCGAGCACCACGGAGGGTGAGCCGAGCACCGCCGATGATCAGACGAGCACGCGGATGGTCAGAACCTGTCCAGCGCGGTGACGGTTTGCTTTCTCCGGTTCTCTCGGCTCATGAGCCGCCGTATCCGCGGAACGATTCCCAGGTGGCACAGACCATGCTTGAACCGAGGGGGCCTGGCGGTACCCCCCGGTTGTCCGCGTTCCTTCGTGATCAACAGAGGTCGATAGCGCTCAAGGATCCCTCCTTGCTGGAGGATGGGCTCGCCCACGTTGCAAGTTCGCAATATCCGCCTGGGGCGTCCTGCTCAGATGTCTGTGAAAGTGCGTTGGACGCCAGCCCGTTTCGGGACGCGGTGTTGCCTCGAACGCGCAACCGGCGGTCCGCGACGGGACACCGGGTGGATGCAGAGCGGGCCAGGCGCTCACAGCGGCGACGCTCGCGCGCTGCGCCGATCGTGCTCTGCCAGCTTGGCAATCCTGACTACCCCACAGCTCCTGGCGGCTAGATGTGGTGGTCCCTCGATGTCACCCCACGACATGTTGGGGTCCTCGGGTGACGTGACGTGACGCTGCCCGCCTTCCCGTGTCCACGACAGGAGCACGGGCATGGCGGCTCGGCGGTAACCCGGCGTCCTGGGCGTCGGAGCGAGCCTGGGCGCACAGCGGCTGTCGGGAGCAGCCCTCAGCGTCATGTCGCCGGGCGGATCCGTTCAGCAGCGGTCGGGCGGGAGCCGACAGCCCGCGCGCGCGGATTTCTCCACCGCGCGTGCGGGATTCTCCACGGTGTTACGCGGAGAGGCCATTGCTGGAGGAGCTTTCCTGAGGGAGTTCCAGAGGCGTGTACGGCTGCGGAGCTTGCTCCGCCCCGATGTACGACGTCTCCGCGGCTGCCTGGACAGCTCCTGGCTTGCCACGATTTCCCCTGCTGGGCTTGGGGGAAGGCTGGACGTCGACCTCGGTTGGCTTGGCCGGACTCGCCCGGAGCGCGTTGCGGCCAGCTTTAGCGGGAAAAGTACTTCGTCGCCCGCTTCTCTCCCTTCGACGTGATCTTCTTCTCGACGAGCAGCTTCCGAATCGGAAGGGTCAGCTCCTTCGTGGTGGTGCCCAGATCCTTCGCGATCTGCTCCACGCCCTGGCCGCTGTTGGCCCGGATGTGCTCCAGGACCTTCTGCGTCATGGCGGCGAGCTCTTCCTTCGAGCGCTTCTCGCCCTTCTTGCGGGTGGGCTTCGCGGCGCGAGCGGGGCGCCCCGCCGCCTTCTTGACCTCCGCAGGCGCCGGAGGAGCGGCCTTGGCCCGACCTGCTTTGCGCGGCGCGGCGGCGGCAGCGGCCGGCTGGCCCTCCCCTCGCAAGGCGTCGGCGACAGCCTCGAGAGCCGCTTTGCGGACAAGTCCGCTCAGCTGAGAGACGAATGCATCAACGTGGCTTTTGATCTCGGTTTCGACGTTGCTCATTGGATCTCGCGTCCCATGAATAGCTAGAGTTGTCAACTGCTGAACAGCACCGTGCTTGAAAATAATTCGAGAGGTGTCCCCTCAACGTGCGTCGGGAACCCGCGCTCGCGAGCTCCCCGTCCGGTCATGGGGTGCTGGGACGACCGGTCGAGCCGGACTCCAGCCACCACGTCTCCCGGGTAGCTTCGCTCCGCGAAGCCAAGCCTGGTGGCTTCGCGGAGCGGGGCGAAGCCCGGTGGCACCGCTCCGCGAAGCCAGGCTCTGCCCAAACCCAGGAGGGATGCGATGGACAGCGCCGTGCTCCTCTCTGCGCCGCGCTGCGGCCTCTCTTGCTGCCGCGCGCCGCGGGCAGCCCCCGAGCCGCGTGGAGCCAGCGACATTCCCACGAAGATTGGCTTTCCTGTGCTCCGGACACAAGCGACCCACCGCGCAGCAGGCGAAGCGGGCGCCTGACCGAGGGAGCGCGGAGGAGCCTGACCCCCCCGGGTGAGCCGTCCTCGATGAGGAAACGTGTCATGGACGAGGCCGCCGTTCCGGCCCACGCCTGTGCGCTGGACCGGAGGTCTTTCATTTCTGCATTCCGCTCGGCCCCGGCGGCGTGTCTGTATGCCCGAGCTCTCGTCTCCGGGCCGAGCTGCTCTCCGGGATCGACCGCAACGTGCCGGCCACCGATCCGCCCTCCGGAGCTGTCGACGTCATGAGGGCTACCCCACCCACCTGCCAGGACATCCCCCTGGCCGATCGGCGCGACGGCCCGAGGCGTATGCGCCCACCCATGTTGCTGGCCGAACGCCACCTCGCCTTGGGTCTGGCTGCGTCTTTTTGCGGCTGTGCTGGAGCTGCCCAGCCTCCGGCCGTGTCCCCCAAACCGCTCGCCGCGCCCGCGCCCCGGTCGCCGCCCCGGCAAGCCGGAAGTCTGCCCGCGGGAGGTCACGAGGCCGCCGCTCCTGCTCAGCCGCTCATCCTGATTCAGGCGGTGACACTCGTGCTGGGCACCAGGGTGACGCTCGCCCGCGGCTCGCCCCCGCGAGCGGAGGCAGAGCGCGGCACCGCCGCCGCCGAGGGCGACATCGATCCCCCGAGCGGGGCGGCGGTGATGGACGCTGGTGGACAGTTCGTCACTCCTCGGCTGTTCGATGCACTCCCACCTCGGGGGCCACCCGACACCAGGCGCAGCGGCGCACCTGGACGGCAGCGAACGGGAACCAGAGGTGGGGCCGATGGCGCCGCAGGCTCAGTCCGTCGATGCCTTCTGGCGACAGGACCCGGGAATCGAACGGGCAGTCGCTGGTGGTGTTACGACCATACAAGTCCTTTCGGGTTCAGGCAACCTGATTAGATGGTGCGCGGTAACGATGGAGCCCCGGCCGGGCATCGGCCCCTCCCAGATGCTTCCCAGATGGTCCCCAGACGCGCGTCACCGTGGCGCCCGGCGGGCTGAAAGTGGCTTGCGGGGAGAACCCGAAGCGCAGCTACGGCGAGGACAAGCGGGCACCGTGGGCCGGCCCGGGCAACCTCGCTCTCCAGCGGGCGGCCTTTCTCAAGGCCAAGAAGCTCCAGACGGACTGGGCGCGATGGCGCGACGAGGAGTCGCGCCGGATTGCGACCGAGGCGAAGACGCCGTCGCCCGCGAGGCCACGAAGCAGGAACGCGCGACACCGCAGACCTCCTCCTGCGAAGATCTTGCCGCTCGGTCCACTGGCCGATCGACGGCGTGTCTCGCGTCGAGCCGGGCGCGGTGAGGCATCACCGCTGTCGTCTCCGCCGCCCGTCCTACGGGCGATGGCGAGACAGCCGAGGGCGGCGCCACCGTGATCAGGCAGGCGTCGCCGCGGGCGCGGGCAGCGCACCACGCCACCGGGCGCCGCGAGCGTGCCCCAGACAAAGCCGCGCATTCGCCGCGCCGAGCCTGTCGCCGCGCTCACGCGAGTCGCGCGCGACGAGCTCGGCGGCGTGACTGTCGCGCAGGCCACCGCGCATCCACCGTTCGCGCCGTTCGCCGTTCGAGCGGCCGGCGTGAGATCTCGACCTGGGCGTTCCGCCTCTTCCGCCGCGGCGAGCGATGCCGCGCTGCATGACGGCGTTTCCGAGATGTAAAGGAGAGCCGGCGCGGGCCGCGTCGCCCCCTGTGACGGAAGGGCCGTGATCGGAGCGCTTGCTGCCGGCGCGCGCGACTTCTAGATCGTTCCGGCCGTGGTCAACCCGAGCGCCAAGCAGGATCCCGAAGCCCTCCTCGCAGCCAAGCTCGCCTCGCTCCCGACGAAGCCTGGCTGCTATCTGTTCATCGACAAGACGGGCGCCGTCGTCTACGTCGGCAAGGCGAAGAGCCTGCGCTCGCGCGTCCGCAGCTACTTTCAGGAGAGCGGGAGCGACGCCCGGTACTTCATCCCGATACTCCGGAAGATCGTGGCCGATCTGGAGACGGTGGTGACCGCCACCGAGAAGGAGGCGGCCGTACTGGAGAACGAGCTCGTCAAGCAGCACAAGCCGCGGTTCAACGTCAAGCTGCGTGACGACAAGGACTTCCTCTGCCTCAAGCTCGACACGCAGAAGGAGTGGCCGATGCTCGAGACGGTCCGCCGTCCCGCCCCGGACAAGGCCCGCTATTTCGGCCCGTACCACTCGGCGACGAGCGCGCGGCGGACGCTCCACCTGGTCAACAAGCACTTCCAGCTCCGCACCTGCTCCGATGCCGAGATGGCGTCGCGCCGGCGCCCCTGCCTGCAGTACCAGATCAAGCGTTGCCTCGCGCCGTGCGTGATGGATGTGGACCGGGAGCTCTATACGGAGATGGTCCGCTCGGTCGCGCTCTTCCTCGAGGGGCGCCATGACGAGCTCACGGGCGAGCTCACCGCGCGAATGCGGGACGCGTCGCGGGAGCTCGAGTTCGAGCGCGCCGCCATCTACCGCGATCAGCTCCGGGCGGTCGAGACCGTGCGGGAAGCGCAGCGCGTCGTCTACGTGAAGGACGTCGATCAAGACGTGGTGGGCCTCTACCGCGAGGGGACGCTCGTCGAGGTCGAAGTGATCATGGTGCGCCAGGGGCGCGTGACAGACACGCTGTCCTTCTCGCTCCGCAACATGGAGCTGCCGGACGACGAGGTGCTCGGCGGCTTCCTGAACGAGTACTATGGCGTCGCGTCCACCCTGATCCCCGATGAGGTCCTCGTGCCGGTGTTGCCCGACGGCGCGGAGGGCGTCGCGGAGTGGCTCGGCGATCGGCGCGGCCGCAAGGTGACGCTCTTCGTGCCTCAGCGCGGGCCCCGCGCCGATCTGCTCAAGATGGCGAGCGAGAACGCAGCTCACGCGTTCCGCGAGAAGCAGAGGAGCTCCGACGATCTCGAGGCCCGGCTCGAGGAGCTCAGGGAGCGCCTCCGCCTCCCGACGCTCCCGCGTCGCATCGAGTGCTGCGACATCTCGCATCTCGGCGGCGGCGACACCGTGGGATCGATCGTGGCGCTCCTCGACGGTCAGCCCGACAAGAAGCGCTACCGCACCTTCAACGTGAAGAGCGTGGCCGACGGCGACGACTACGCCGCGATGTACGAGGTGCTCGCGCGACGCTTCCGCCGCGGCAAGGCCGCTCGGCCGGCGAGCCCGCTGGCCCTCGCAGACGCCGTGGCCGGAGACTCCGAGGCGGCCGCGAGCGACGTGTTCGAGGGCGACGTGACGGAGGACGTGACCGAGAACGAACCGCCCGACGGCGATGTGACCGAGAACGAACCGCCCGACGGCGATGTGACCGAGAACGAACCGCCCGACGGCGATGTGACCGACGGCGACGCGGCCGAAGAGACGAGCGGCCCGGTGAGCGCGGGCGACGCTCCGCCGGAGACAGAATCTGCGCAGGTGTTCGCGGAGCGGCAGGCGGCCGGTTCGGCCAGCGAGGCGCCGAAGAGCGCGCAGCCCGGCGGAGCCGAGTGGGATCTGCCGGACCTGCTCGTCGTCGACGGCGGGCGCGGCCAGCTCCAGGTCGCGCTGTCGGCGGCGCGCGATCTCGGCCTGCACGGCCTACCGATCGTCGGTCTCGCGAAGGAGCGCGAGACGCAGGCCGGCGAGAAGCTCGTCGACCGCGTCTACCTGCCTGGCCAGAAGAACGGTATCCCGCTCCGCTCCACGAGCTCGGCCCTCTTCTTCCTGGCGCGGGCGCGCGACGAGGCGCACCGCTTCGCAAACCACGCACGCAAGCGGCTCGGCAAAGCGCGGCGCCTCCGCTCCGGGATCGAGGACATCCCAGGGCTCGGCAGCCCGGTGAGGACGGCGCTCCTCCGGGAGCTCGGTTCCCTGGAGGGCGTGCGCCGCGCGACCGACGCTCAGATCCTGGCGGTCACCGGCGTCACAAAGCGCCACCTGTCCGCGCTGCGCAAGGTCATCCCCTCTCCCGAGGCCCCGCCGCCCGCCGCGCCGGCGCCGGTCGAGGACGGCGGCGATCCCGACAAGGATCCGGGGCTCACCCGGTGAGCGCGAGCGGGCCCGCTCTGCGATGCACCGTGTAAAGATCACGCTGGGACCGAACCGCGTTCCGGGTTGAGCGCCAAGGCGTTCTCTGCGACGATCCGGACAGCAGGCGCCCGGCTTCGCTCCGGGCGCACGCTGTCGATCCTCGATCAAGAACACCACCTGGCACACCGAGCGCTTCTCGCGGATCCGACCTCAGGGGGGCCGCGCTCGGCGGGCTCCATTCCCGGCGGGGACTGCCTCGTTCCGGGGTTACGCGGCACGTGAGCACCATGGGAGAAGTACGCGCTGGCCACACGCTCGGTCGCTATGAGCTCCTCGTTCCTATTGCGCTCGGGGGCATGGCCTCGGTGTGGGCCGCTCGGACGAGCGGTCAGCTCCCGAGGATCGTCGCCGTCAAGCTGCTGCGGGCCGAGCTGAGCGACGACCCCGACTTCGAGGCGATGTTCCTGGACGAGGCCACGCTGGTCTCGCAGATCCACCACCCGAACGTCGCAGAGACCATCGATGTGGGCGAGGAGGACGGCGTCCTCTATCAGGTGATGGAGCTCATCGACGGCGAGCCGCTCAACCTGGTTCTCCGCGAGAACAAGGCGCGCGGCGGCGTCCCGCTCCCCGTCGCGCTCCGCATCGTGGGCGAGGCGGCCCTCGGCCTGCACGCGGCGCACGAGCTGCGCGGCCGCGACGGCAAGCTCGTCGGCCTCGTTCACCGCGACGTCTCGCCGCAAAACATCCTGGTCGGCTACGACGGATCGGTGAAGATCCTCGACTTCGGCGTCGCCAAGGCCGCCTCGAACCTGCAGCGAACCAAGGTCGGCCAGGTGAAGGGCAAGTACGCGTACATGTCGCCGGAGCAGGCGGGCAGCGAGCCCATCGATCGGCGCACCGACGTCTTCACGCTCGGGATCGTCTTCTATCAGCTCGTGACGGGCAAGCACCCCTTCCTCGCCGAGAACGAGCCTGCGACGGTGCGCCGCATCTGCGACAAGACCGCGGTCGAACCGCCGCGCACCCTCGTCCCTTCGCTCCCGGAGGACGTCGGGCGCATCCTCATGAAGGCGCTCGCGAAGCCGAGGGACGAGCGCTTCGCCACGATGGCCGAGCTGCGCCGCGCCATCGAGCAGGTGTCGCTCGCGATGCCCCTCGCCACGTCGGACGAGCTCGCCGCGCTGATGCAGCAGCAGCTCGGCCCGCGCGGCGAGCGCCGGCGCGCCGCGATCCAGGAGGCCATGCAGATCGCGCGCGAGCGCCCGATCGGCCCCGACGAGCCGCCCCCACAGCCGAGCTCGCCGGAGGCCGTCGACCCGCCTGGGCGCGCGATCGTGGAGCGCGGCGCGACCGGGCCGCGGAGCTCTCCGCCGCCCGACGGGCGCGCTCGGCGCTGGCTCGTGCCCGTGGCCTTCATCGCCCTCGCGGTCGTCGTGGCGCTCGCGGGCGCGTACCTCCTGCGGTCCTCGCCGGGCCTCCGCCCATCGCACGGGCGGGGCGGTCTGATCGTGCCCACGGCGGGCTCCATCCAGGCGCCGGTCCTCAGGGCCGCCCGCGCCGCGTCGAAGGCGCTGCGCGGGCGCGCCCCCGGGGAGCGCGCCGCCCCGTAGCGGCCCGCCGGCGGCGGCGTTTCCTTGACGGTTCGGGGATGGCTTTCCAAGATGGCCGCCCTCCCATGGATCTTCGCCGCTCGCCGGAGCTCTGGCGGTTCGCCGCGCTTGTGGCGATCTTCGTCACGAGCGGCCTGGTCATCACCTACCTCGTGCTGCCGCCGCCGGCGGACGACGGCCCCAAGCCTCCGCCGGTCCTGCGCGTGGCGCAGGTGCCGGTGCCGGCGGGCGGCGACCTCGTGGCCAACGCGCTCGACCTCGTGCGCCGCTACGCCACCGGGGAGATCCGGATCGTGCTCCCCGACGGCTCCGCGCGCGCGCTTCGCCGCAACGACCTCGGCGTCGAGATCAACCGGGTCCGCCTCGCCGAGTTCGTCCGCGAGGCGCTCCGCCCGGCGAGCGCGCTCCGCCGCGCGCACGAGCGCGAGGACGAGGACGCGCCGCTCGACATCCCGATCCCGCTCCTCCTCGACTCCGAGCGGGCGATCAGCAAGCTGCTCGATCTGAAGGTCGAGCTCGATTCGCCGGCGGTCGACGCCTATGTCGACCTGGAGGCGAAGCAGCTCAGGCCCGAGAAGATCGGGTATCGGCTGGACGTCTACGGCACGCTCGCGCGGATCGACGCCGCCCTCCGGGCGGGCGAGGACACGGCGCAGGCCAGCGTCGAGACGATCGCGCCGAAGCTCGTCGCGGAGCAGCTCGGCAACGTCAAATTCGACCAGGTGCTCGGCTATTTCGAGACGCGCTACGCGACCGGGGCGAGGTCCAAGGAGAGGACGTATAACCTCAGGCTCGCCGCCTCGAAGCTCGATGGGGTGGTCGTCCTGCCGGGGGAGATCTTCGACTTCAACGAGACGGTCGGCCCGCGCGACGAGGCGCACGGCTACCGCGTCGCTCCGGTCATCGCCCAGGGGGAGCTCGTCGACGGGCTCGGCGGCGGGACCTGCCAGATCTCGGGCACGCTCCACGGCGCCGCGTTCTTCGCGGGGCTCGAGATCGTCGAGCGCTATCCGCACTCCCGTCCGAGCTACTACATCAAGCTCGGCCTCGACGCGACCGTCGTCTATCCGACGATCAACTATCGCTTCAGGAACCCGTTCGACTTCCCGGTCGTGCTCCACGAGACGGTCGCCGGCGGCGTCGTGCGCGCCGAGATCCTCGGCCCCTCGCGCAAGCTCACGGTCACGTACTTTCGCCGCGTCGACGCGGTCGTCCCGTTCGAGGAGCTGGAGCGCCCGGCGCCGAAGCTGCCTGAGGGGACACGGGTGCTCGCCCAGCGCGGCATCCCCGGCTTCAGGACGACGAGCTCGCGGGTCGTCCGCGACGGCGCGTATGGGGTGCGGGAGAAGTGGAGCGACAGCTACCCGCCGACCACGCAGATCGTCCATGTCGGGAGCGGCCCGCGCGACCCGGAGGTCAAGGCGGCCGACGACAATCACCCCGAGTACGTGGCGGACGAGTACCTCGTCGTCACGCAGGGCCCGGACGTCCGCACGCCCGGCGTGACCGGCCCCGAGCCGGGCGGCGGCACCGTCGAGAGCCGCGAGCCGGGGCTCACCGGCGAGCGCGGCTGGACCGAGCGCGCGGGCATCGGCACCTTCCGCGCGAAGGGGGATGAGCGCGAGGGCGACCGCGCGCGCGGTGAAGACGCCCCGCCCGCCGAGGGCACCGCCATCATGCAGGCCGCGAGCGAGCCCGCGTCCGAGAGCAAAGCGGCGAGAGAAGCCCGAGGCCAGAAGGACCCGGCGGGCGACGAGGCGAAGAGCGGCAAGAGCAAGAAGCGGCAGAAGAAGAAGGGCGACGACGGCTGAGCGACCGGCGCCTGCGTGGCTCCGGCAGCCGCGGTCGGCGCCTCCCTGCGCCGGCGGCGGCCTTCAGCGCGCGCCGACCGCCCGGCGTGTCTCCTGGAGGGTCGCGCTCGCGATCTGCCGCGCGCGCGCCGCGCCCTCCGCGAGCAGGGCGTCGACGCCCGCCGGGTCGGCCATGAGCTCGGCGTAGCGCCGCCGCGGCTCCTCCAGCGCGCGGTTCAGCACCTCGAACACGGCCTCTTTCGCCTCGCCCCAGCCGATGCCGCTCCGGTAGCGGCCCCGGAGCGCCTCCGTCTCTTCCGGCGTCGCGAACTCCCGGTAGAGGTGAAACAGCGGCGACGCGTCCGGATCCTTCGGCTCGCTCGGGGGCGACGAGTCCGTCTTGTACTTGAAGATCGTCTTGCGCAGCTTCTCCGGCGGCAGGAAGAGCGAGATGGCGTTGTCGTAGCTCTTGCTCATCTTGCGGCCGTCGAGGCCCGGGATCACGGCGGTGTCGGCGCTGATGCGCGCCGCGGGCAGGACCAGGGTCGGGCCGTAGATCGCGTTGAACCGCTGCGCGATGTCGCGGGCGATCTCGATGTGCTGGACCTGGTCCTTGCCCACGGGCACGACATTCGTCTTGAACAGGAGGATGTCGGCCGCCATCAGCACCGGATAGCTATAGAGGCCCATGTTGATCCCGGCGTCGAGGTCGTCCATGTCCTCCACGTTCGCCGCGCCCGACGCTCCGGCGCGGGACTCCATGTTCCTGGCGACAGCGGCCTTGTAGGCGTGCGCGCGGTTCATGAGCCCCTTCGCCGTGAAGCAGGAGAGGATCCAGGTGAGCTCGAAGATCTCCGGGACGTCGGATTGCCGGTAAAAGATGACCTTCTCGGGGTCGAGGCCGAGCGCGAGCCATGTCGCGGCGACCTCGTGGACCAGGGCGCGGAGCTTCTGCGCGTCGTGGATGACGTTGAGCGCGTGGTAGTCCGCGACGAAGTAGAGCGCGTTCGATGCGGTCCCTGCGAGCGCGAGCGCCGGCTTGATCGCCCCCACGAAGTTGCCGAGGTGCGGCGTTCCGGTGGGCTTGATGCCGGTGAGGACGGTGCTTGCCATGGCTGTCGTGTTCCTCTGAGGAAGCCCATTACGAGCTCTCGGCGGGTGATGCTAGTCCTGCGTGCCAGAAATCCCGCCATGGATTTCTGGGCGTCGCGTCAAGGTGGCTTTCGCGCGGCACCTGGGCGCCGCGTCGCGGACGCCGCCCGGCACACTAGCCCTTCGAGCGCCGCGCCGCCCCGCCGCGCGGGGCGCGGTAGGGGTTTCCGCGCCTCGGCGCAGCTGCCTCCGGGGCCCAGTAGGCGTGGCATTTGCGGCAGTGCCACCGCTTCTTCAGGACGAGGAGCGGCAACCCGAGCAGCGCGATGAGGGCGAGGATCTGACCCGGGGCCCACTCGCGGTAGGCGTAGCGCGCTCCGCACGCCGGGCACTTCGGTCCATCGAGCTCGGCCGTCTCGTCGTCGTCGTCGAGCTCGCGATCGTCGTCGACGGGCGGCGGCGGCTTCAGGATCTCGGCTGCCCGCTCCATCTCCGCGCGCGGCACCTGGAGCCGGAGGCCGAGGGACCTGCCGATATAATGAGGGGTCAGCGTCGCCACGTGCTCATCGGCGAGGAAGGCGCGGATGCCATGAGCGGACAGGGCCGAGCGTCCCATTTGCGCCTCGACGGACTCGCTGTACGTCGCCACCGTGACGAGCTGCTCGGAGCCCGCCGGGGCGCGACTGCGCGGCCGATCGAAGGAGCGCACCCGGCGAGGGTAGCATCCGCCCGCGGCGCAGCGTGTACGGCTGCCGGTTTTCGTGCCACGGTGGGCGGAGGCGGATCGCGAAGCGGATCCCCCGACCGATGTTTGCCGGGACCGCGAAGCGGTTCCCCCACGCTGGCACCTGCGTCATGTCCGGCCGAACGCCGTCATCTCCTGCGCCTCACCCCGACACCTCTGCTCCGCCGGCCGCCGTCCACGCCTCCGCCGGCGGGCGACCGACCGTCGCGCTCGCGGTCTCCGGCAGCATCGCCGCCTACAAGGCCGCCGAGGTCGCCCGGCTCCTGATCCAGGGCGGCGCGCGCGTGCTCCCGATCATGACCCGCGCGGCGCAGCAGTTCCTCGGGCCCATGACGCTGAGCGGGCTCTGCGGCGAGCCGGTGCGCGACACGATGTGGGACCCGGGCTTCGCGGGCGAGCTGCACGTCGCGCTCGCCGCCGAGGCGGACCTCGTGCTCCTCGTGCCCGCGACCGCCGACCTGCTCGCCCGCCTCGCCGCCGGGCGCGCCGACGATCTCGTGACGGCGCTCGCCCTGTGCGCGAAGGGCCCGGTGCTCGCCGCGCCGGCGATGCACCCCCGCATGTGGGCGCACCCCGCGACGGCGCGGAACGTCGCCTCGCTCGAGGCCGACGGGCGCGTGCAGCTCGTCGGCCCGGTCTTCGGCGAGGTCGCCTCGGGCGAGCGCGGTCTCGGGCGCATGGCCGAGCCCGCGGCGATCGCGGCCGCGGCGTTCTCGCGGCTCGCCCCGCGCGATCTCGCGGGGCTCCGCGTCGTCGTCACCGCGGGGCCCACGCTCGAGGACCTCGATCCCGTGCGGTTCCTCGGCAACCGGTCGACCGGCAAGATGGGCTTCGCCGTGGCCGAGCGGGCCGCGCTCCGTGGAGCGCAGGTCACGCTCATC
>JAICEP010000023.1 GCA_025924095.1 Sorangium sp. | reverse complement strand
GCACGGCCTGCTGATCGTGACGGTGGCGGACCTCATCCAGTACCGGCTCCAGACCGAACGGCTGGTCCGTCGCGTGAGCGACCGGACGCTCCGGCTCGACCTCACGGGCACGGAGTGGACCGCGTACGTCTACGAGATCATCAACGAGCAACGGCAGTTCCTCGCGCTGACCAAGGGCGTGGTCGCGACGACGGAGCCCATCCTCTGCCGCGTGCACTCCGGCTCGACCGTCGCGGACCTCTTCAGCTCGACGCCCCTCGACGGCGGCTCGAACCTGCGCGAGGCGCTCCTCGCGATCGAGGGCGCCGGCGTCGGGGTGGTCGTCTACATCCCGTCGCGAGGGGACCTGAGCCGCGAGTTGGAGCAGCTGAAAGGCCCGGGCCCCGACGAGAGCGCCCCCGTGGTGAGGACGCAGCAGCCGTCGACGCTGCGGGAGTTCGGCCTCGGCGCGCAGGTCCTGGCGGACCTCGGGGTGCACCAGATCCGGCTCCTCACGAACAGCCAGCCGAAGATCGTCGGGATCACCGGCTTCGGGCTCACCGTGACCGAGCGGGTGCCGCTCGTCTCGATGAAGGGCGACGCCTGACGCGCGCTGACGCGCTCGGGTCGCGCAGGTAGAAGGGGCGCTCGGATCAGGATCGCGAGCGCAGCGACCGCGCACCCCGCGCGGCAGGAGAGAGGAACGGCGGATGGCAGAGCAAGCGGTCGGGCAGGCACAGGCGAGGGTGATCGAAGGAAACCTGGTGGTCCCGCCGGGGGCGCGCTTCGCCGTCGTGGCGAGCCGCTTCAACCACTTCATCGTCGACCGCCTGGTCGAGGGCGCGCTCGACGCCATCGCGCGGCACGGCGGCGCCCTCGAGCGGACCTCCATCGTGCGCGTCCCGGGCGCGTGGGAGATGCCCACCATCGTGGGGAGGCTCGCGCAGAAGAAGAGCGTCGACGCGATCGTCACGCTGGGCGCCGTGATCCGGGGCTCCACCCCGCATTTCGACTACGTGGCGGCCGAGGTCACGAAGGGGATCGCGACCGTTTCGCTCCAGACCGGGGTGCCGGTCACGTTCGGGGTCCTCACGACCGACTCGATCGAACAAGCGATCGAGCGGGCGGGCACAAAGCATGGCAATAAGGGGTGGGAGGCCGCCGTCAGCGCGATCGAGATGCTCGCGCTCGGCGCGGCGCTGGACGCAGCTGGCCTGTAGACGAAGGTTCTGAGAGATGGGTGCGCGTTCTACCGGCCGCGAGGCGGCCTTGCAGATGTTGTTTGCGTTGGAGGCCGGTGGAAACCCGGCGCCCCGCGTCGTCGCGAGCTTCTGGCGCGAGACGCCCGGGGACCCGGAGGGGCGCGCCTACGCGGACGAGGTGGCGATCGGCGTCGCCAAGGACCTCGCGGCCGTGGACGAGGCGATCCGCAAGGCGAGCACGAACTGGCGCCTCGAGCGGATGGCGCGGGTCGATCGGAACGTGCTCCGGCTCGGCGCGTGGGAGCTCATGAACCACCCGGAGGTGCCGCGCGCGGTCATCCTCGACGAGGCGGTCGAGCTCGCCAAGCGCTACGGCAGCGAGGAGAGCGGCGCCTTCGTGAACGGCGTGCTCGACCGGGTCGCCGAGAACCTCGGCCGCGTCGACCGGGATCGCTGAGCGCCGCGGCGCGCGCGGCTCACCACTTCAGCCACGCGACCGTCACGCCGTCGCCGCCCTCGCTGGGGCCGCCCGGGCGGAGGCGCGCCACGTAGGGGCTCCCGCGCAGCGCCTCGCGGACGGCGTCGCGCAGGGCGCCCGTGCCGTGCCCGTGGACGAAGAACGTGACCCGGCGGCCCGCGCCGAGCGAGCGGTCGAGGAACTGCTCGGCCATCGCGACCGCCTCGTGCGCGCGCAGGCCGCGGAGATCCACGGTGTTGTCCGCCGTCTGGATCGGGACGTCGGGGTCCGCCGCCGCGTCCAGGTCGACGCGGCGCTGCTGCGGCGCCGCGGCCGCCGGCGGCGCCGCAGCAGCGCCGCGCAGCTCGGCGATCGAGGTCGTGAGCTTGAGCGCGCCGGCGGCGACCCGCAGCTGGCCGCCCGAGAGGACCTCGACGACCTCGGCCTCGGCCCGCAGGCGAGGCACGTAGACGCGGGTGCCGACGCGGACGGCCGCCGGATCGATCGCCGGCCGCGCCGGCGGCTCGTCCCTCGGGCGGAGCTCGAGCTCGCCGCCGATCGACGTCTTCTGTCCGACCGCATCCATGGCGCGCGCGGCCGCCCGCACGTCCTCTTCGGTGGGCTTGCCGCGCAGCCGCGACTGCGCCGCCTTGAGGTCCTCGCGCGCGCGCCGCAGGCTGGCGAGCAGCGCCTCTCCCTCGCGCGTGATCACGCCGCGCTCCTTCTCCCGGAGCCGCTCGAGCTCCCCCTCCAGCTCCCGCCGCTTCGCGCGGGAGGCGCCCGCTTCCCGCTCGGCGTCCTCGCGCGCGAGCTCGAGCGCGCGGCGCTCGGCGGCGAGCTTCTCGACCATCTGCTCGAAGGTGACCGCCTCCTTGGTGAGGAAGCGCTCGGCCCGCTCGAGCACGGTGCCCGGGATCCCGAACTGCCGCGCGACGGCGAGCGCGCTCGAGGCGCCGGGCACGCCGACGACGAGCCGGAAGGTCGGGCTCATCGTGGCGAGATCGAAGCCGACCGAGGCGTTCTCGAAGCGCTGATCGCCCAGCGCGAGCGCCTTGAGGCCCTCGTAGTGCGTGGTGCAGGCGACGGTGCCGCCGCGCGCGCAGAGCGAGTCGAGCACGGCCGCGGCGAGCGCCTCGCCCTCGCGCGGATCGGTGCCGCCGGCGAGCTCGTCGAGCAGGACGAGGGCGCCGGGGCGCGTCTCGCCGAGGATCTGCCCGAGGTTCTTCACGTGGGCGCTGAAGGTCGACAGGTTCTTGTGGAGGTTCTGGTCGTCGCCGACGTCGGTCAGCACGACGTCGAAGAGCGCGACGCGGGAGCCGTCCCTCGCCGCGACCGGCAGGCCCGCGCGGACCATCAGCGCCGCGAGCCCGAGCGTCTTCAGGGCCACGGTCTTGCCGCCGGCGTTCGGCCCGGAGACGATCATCGCGCGGCCCGTGCTCATCGAGAGATCGCTCGGGACCACCTTCACGCCGTCGAGCGCGAGGAGCGGATGGCGGCCACCGTTGAGGGCGATCGAGCTCGGCCGCGCCGCGGCCTCGGAGGCGCCGCGATCCACGGCGAACGCGCCCTCGGGGACCTCCGGGAAGGTGAGGTCGAGGTCGCGCGCGAGCCGCGCGGCGGCGGACCTCACGTCGGCGTGGGCCAGCGCGCGGGCGGCGGCCG
This sequence comes from Sorangium sp., assembly GCA_025924095.1. Lineage (GTDB taxonomy): Bacteria > Myxococcota_A > Polyangia > Polyangiales > Polyangiaceae > Sorangium. Next base: position 18,464 of record JAICEP010000023.1, on the reverse strand, counting down.
CGACGCTCTCGATGTCCTCGGTCACGCGAGCGGTGAGCGCCGCGTAGATCGCCTGCTCCTCGCGCGCGACCTCGGCGTCGACCATCTTCATCCGGTTGCCCGTCTCGACGAGCACCCGGGGCTCGACGAACACGGTGGCGCCGCTCGCGCTGGTCGCGTGGACGATGCCAGGGAAGCGCTCGTGCGCGTCGGACCGCACCGGGAGCACGTAGCGCCCGTCGCGCTCGGTCCAGTAGCGATCCTGGAGGATGTCCTCGTGCTTCTGGATGAGATCCTCGAGGCGGCGGACGAGCCGATCGCGCACCGCGCGCCGCTCCGCGCGCAGCGCCTCCAGGCGGGGCGAGGCGCGATCCGAGAGCGTGCCGTCCGGATCGAAGGCCGCCGCGAGATCGCGCGCGACGGCGTCGAGCTCCGGGTTGGTCGCGCACGCCGCGTAGAGCGCGGGCGCGATCTGACGCCGGCTCTGCAGGTACTGCCTCGCGGTGCGCGCAGCATCGAGCAGGCCGAGCACGGCGCGGAGCTCCTCGTTCGCGAGCGAGGCGCCGATGCGCGCCCGGTCGAGCGCGTCCTCGAGCTCCGCGACGTCGCGCGCCGGGACCGGCTCCCCGGCGCGGGCGAGCTCGACCGCCTCGCGCACCTCCGCGAGCGTGGTGAGCGCCTCGGCGCGCGTCGACGCGAACGGCAGCGCCCGGGCGAGCCGCTTGCCGGCGCGCGACGCGCAGCGCTCCGCGAGCGCCTCGAGGATGCGGTCCCACTCCAGGTCGGCGCGGGTCTTGGTCGGACAGGGATCTGCGAAGGGCCCTTCGGGGTTGTATTCCATCACGCTTCGGTCGGATCGCGGGCCACGCCGCCGGCCCCGCTCGGCATCGGGTTCTGCTCCTTCTCGAGGTAGCGGAAGATGGTGCGCGGGTCGACGCCGAGGTCACGCGCCGTCTGCGTGCGGTTGCCGTTGTTCCGCTCGAGCGCCTCCAGCACGTACCGCCGCTGGAACTCCTCCTTGGCCTTCTCCAGCGGCATGACGGACGCCTCGGCGCCGGGGCCGAGATCGAGATCCTCCACGGCGAGGAGCGCCTGATCGCAGAGGACGAGCGCCTTCTTGATGCGGTTCTCGAGCTGCCGGATGTTGCCCGGCCAGGAGTACTTCTTGATCGCGGCGAGCGCGGCGGGGCTGAAGCCGCGCACGGCGCTGCCGAGCTCGTCCGCGTACTTCGAGAGCAGGACCTTGGCGATGATCAGCACGTCGTCGCCGCGCTCGCGGAGCGGCGGGAGCCACAGGTTCACGACGTTGAGCCGGTAGTAGAGATCCTCCCGGAAGTTGCCGGTGCGGATCTCCTCCTCGAGGTTCCGGTTTGTGGCGGCGACGATGCGGATGTCGACCTTCTCGGGCTTCGAGTCGCCGACGCGGAAGACGACCCGCTCCTGGAGGGCGCGGAGGAGCTTCACCTGGAGGTTCAGCGGGAGCTCGCCGATCTCGTCGAGGAACAGCGTGCCCTTGTCGGCGACCTGGAACTTGCCCGGGCGGCTGGCGATGGCGCCGGTGAAGGCGCCCCTCACGTGGCCGAAGAGCTCGCTCTCGATGAGGTTCTCGGGGATCGCGCCGCAGTTGATGGTGACGAAGGGGCCGCCCTCGCGCGGGCTGCGCCGGTGCAGCTCCTTCGCGATGAGCTCCTTCCCGGTCCCCGTCTCCCCGGTGATGAGCACGCTGATGTCGGTCGCCGCGACCTTCTGCAGCTTGCGGAACACCTCGAGCATCGATGGGCAGACGCCGATGATCTCGCCGAACTTCTTGTCGTGCAGCTCGGCGACGAGCTTGGCCTTGTCGGCCCTGAGGGCGTTCAGGAGCATCGCGTTCTGGAGGATGAGCGAGGCCTGGGACGCGAAGATGCTGAGCAGATCGAGCTGGGCGCGATCGAAGAGGTGCTTGATCTTGTCGTTGCCGACGTAGAGCGCGCCGAGGATCTGGCCCTGCGACAGGAGCGGCGCGCACATCACGCTGGAGAGCTTCATCGCGATGACGCTGTCGCTCCGGCCAAACTGGGTGTCGGCGAGCGCGTCGGAGACGATCACGGGGCGGCCCGAGGCGATGACCTGCCGCACGATGCTGTCCGAGATCCCCCCGGCCGCGTCGGTGATGGCCTCCTTGCGGATGTTGCGCGACGCGCGCACCGCGAGCTTGCGGTCGCCGCCCACGGACGTCGCGGCCGGCGCGCCGCCGCGGACCGCCGAGTCGGCCGCCGCCTCCGCGCCCTCGAGGAGCAACAGGAAGCCCTTGTCGGCGTGGGTCAGCTCGATGACGTCGTCGAGCATCGCCTCGAGGAGCTCGTCGACGCTGCGCCGGTTGATGAGCTTCTCGCTGAACGCGAACAGCTTGCGGACGCCCGCGAGCTCCGACGAGCCCTGCGGCGGCGCGGGCCGCTCCGACTCGCCGTCGCACGCCGGGAGCCGCACCTGGACGGTGGGCGCATCGGCGAACATCGAGAACCCGACCTCCACCGTGCCGAGCTGGAGCCGGTCGCCGTGCACAAGCCGGGCGCGCCGCTTCTTCTTGCCGTTGATCGCGATCTCGCCGTCGCGCTCGCACTCCTCGAGCACGAAATCACGCCCGTCGAACACGATCTGCGCGTGATGATCCAGCACCCCCGCCCCCGCGACCGCGACGTCGTTTCCGAGCGCCTTGCCGAGCGTCGTGACCGGCTTGTGGACGCTGTACAGGCGTGGCGCGCCCTCGGAGGCGAAATACTTCAGGGTCGGCATCGAGAGCAGCATAGCAGGCGTGCCGCGGCCTCATGCAGCCGTGTTGGCCTGCACACCGCGGCTTACCAGAGCTCTCCGATGACGACCGCGCCCATGCCGCCTGGGTAAGGCACCATGCCGCCGCCGAGCACGCGCGCGAACGGGGGATCGCCGCGCTCCTCCTGCTCGTCCAGGGCGACGTCGCCGCTCGGGTCCGGCCTGCCGAGGAACAAGGCGCCCGCCACGATGCCGAGGGTGCCCGCCGCGCCCTGGGCGATGAGGCCGCGGCGAGGGTCGTGATCGCTGCCGATGTACGCGAAGTAGATGGGCAACGACACCACCGTGCCGATGCCGAGGCCGCCCCACATCCACGCGAGCTGGTTCCACGACGGCGTCCAGCCGATGGACAGGCCGACGGCGCCCGCGGTCGCGACGTTGAACCCGATCAGGCCACCGAGCGAGATGCTGTCGTTCGACTCGCTCCATCCGCCGTTGCTGGCGGCGGCCCCGAACTCGCTGCCGATGAGGGAGCCCCACACCGCGCCCGAGGCGATGAGCATGTTGGTCTGCGGCTTGGGCCGGAGCAGATGATAGAAACCCCAGCCCGCCGCGCCGCCGACGGTGGAGCCGATCACCTCGGAGGTGGCGAGCCCGAGGAACCCCCACTCCTTGCCCTTCCGCGCGCTGACGTGCTGGTAGGAGGCGATGCCGAGCCCCTCGCCCGCGCCGATCACCATGCCCGTGGCGATCGCCGAGGGCATGCCGCGCGGCATCGGCGGCGAGTCGAGGAAATAGACCCCGACCGGCGCCGCGACGCCGAGGAGCGCGGGCGCGATGAACTGCACGCCGGGATCGTCGATGCCGACGAGCGCGTCGAACCAGATGCCGGTCCCCATGCCGTAAGCCACGGACGTGGCGTAGAGATAGCCGACCTCGAGCGGCGTCGACTTGGGCAGGCTCTTCTTCTGCGGCGGCGCGTAGGCGTAGCCGCCGTACGGGGCGCCGTACTGGCCCCCGTACGAGCCGCCCTGCTGGCCACCATAGGGCGGCGCGCCGTACTGGGCAGCGGCCGTCCAGCTGACGCTCGACACGAGGAGCGCGGAGAGGAGACTCACGAGAGGTCGCGTGTGCATCGCGCCGCCACTTTACACGCTCGCGCGAGGCGAGGCGCGCGGGCCGCGCGAGAAAGCGCCTTCCGGCGAGCCAGCCCCGCGCCTCACTCCTTCGTGAGGGCGCGCGTCATGAGGTCGACAACGGCCTGCGGCGGCGGCTTTCCCTCGTAGAGCATCCTGTACACCTCGACCGTGATCGGCGCGCTCACGCCCAGCTTGTTCGCGAGGTCGTACGCGCTCTTCGCCGTCTTCACCCCCTCGGCGACGTGGCCGAGCCCCTCGAGGATCTGCTCGAGCTTCCGTCCCCTGCCCATCTCGAGCCCGACGGTGCGGTTGCGCGACAGCTCGCCCGTGCACGTGAGCACCAGGTCGCCCATCCCGGAGAGCCCCGCCAGGGTGAGCGGGTTCGCCCCCTTCGCCGCCGCCATGCGGCCGATCTCCGCGAGGCCGCGCGTGATGAGCCCGGCGCGCGCGTTGTGGCCAAGGCCGAGGCCGTCGCAGATGCCGGCCGCGATGGCGACGACGTTCTTGAGGGCGCCGCCCACCTCGACGCCCACGACGTCATCGGACGAGTAGACCCGGAACCGATCGGTCGCGAGCATGCGCTGCACCGCGTGCGTCTCCGGCGGGCTCCTGCCCGCGACCACGACGGTGGTCGGCTGGCCGGCCGCGACCTCCCGGGCGAAGCTCGGGCCCGACAGGTACGAGAGCCGCGGCTCGGCCTCGCGCCCGAGCTCGTCGACGAGCACCTCGCTCATCAGCATCAGCGAGTCGTTCTCGATGCCCTTCGTCGCGCTGCAGACGAGCGCGTCCCGCGGGATGTGGGGCTCGGCCTCGCGGACCACCTCGCGCAGCGCGTGCGACGGCACGACCACGACGACGAGCTCCGCGCCGCGGAGCGCGCCCTCGAGATCGCTCGTCGCGCGCAGGCTCGCGGGCAGCGCCACGCCCGGCAGGTACCGGGGGTTCTCGCGCTCACGGCCGATGCGCTCGGCGAGCTCCCCCTGGTGCGCCCAGAGCGCGGTGGGGTTGCCCTTGTCCGCCAGCAACTTCGCCAGCGCCGTCCCCCAGGCGCCGGCCCCGATCACTGCGACGTTCGCCATGGAGGCGACCCTACCATCACCCGCGCGCCCGGCCGAAAGCGACGTGCCCCGCCCGCGCGCCGTGCACGCGCGCCGCTCGATCCGCCGGTGTTTCGACTATGCTGCGCCCATGCTCTTCCGCACCGCCGCGCTGCGCGCGCTCGGCCTCGCGCTCTGCCTCTCCCTGCTCGGGACGGTGTGTGGCGCGTGCGGCCAGGGCGCGCTCGGCGTCATGCCGGGCATCGTGAACGATCCGGGGAACCTGTCGCTCCGCAGGGCGATCCTGTCCTTCGCGACGAGCCAGCTCTGCAGCGAGATGCGGAAGCGGAGCGTGCCGCTGCGCCTCCGCGACGAGGATCCGGTGACCGGCCGGTTCTACCCGGGCTCGTGCGTCGCCCAGGAGCTCGCGAACGGCCACCTCTTCCTCCAGTTCGGGGGCAGCGGCGTGGTCTGGACGAACCTGACGAAGCGCATGAGCTTCGATGCGAGCGCCGCCGTCGAGTACGATCACGACTTCCTGATGGATGGCGACACGATGTACGTGTACTTCCGTCAGCGATCGACCACGGCGGCGAGCTTCACGACCAAGCTCGTCGAGCAGCCCGCCGCGATCTCGCTCGGCGGCGTGTCGCTGGCCCAGGGCAGCGCGTACGCCAACGCGCTCGGCGCCCAGCTCGTGAAGACCGAGATCGCCCGGGGATTCACGGTCATCCGCGACGACGACGGCGCGGTGCAGTTCGGCCTCGGCATCATCGAGAAGGGGCAGCGGCCCCACGCTCCCTACGCGCGGCGCGAGAACGGCAAGCTGCTCCTGGCGAACGAGCGCACCGAGGTGCACCAGGGCCAGCGCGATTACATCGGGCCGCTGGAGATCACGGACAGCGGCGAGGCCATGACGCTCACGCTCGCCGTCGACGGCGCGCCGGGCGTGGACGTGATCCTCGTGCCCCGGGGCACCGGGGAGCAGTGGCTCCAGGCGTACCTGACGCAGCCCGCGCCGCCGCCGCTCTCCGCGGCGCCCCTGCTCGACGAACCGGTGTACTCCGGCGCCCCCTGGCGGCGGACGGTGCCGCTGCCCGAGGGGCAGTACTACCTGGTCATCGACAACACGAACGCCGCTGGGCGGACGCAGCCGACGACATACGCCCGCGACGACCGGGCCGCCCTGGTGAGCTACGCCGTCGAGATCGGGGACGCGCCCTGACGAGGGAAACGGCGAGGGTGACGACGAGGGTGACAACGACGGACCGCTCGTCGCCTGCCGCGCCTGCGCACTTGCCGCGGCGAGGGGCGGCGTATACATAAGCTCTCTCTTGCCGCCGCGCCCCGATGAATGCCGCCGCGCCCCGATGAACAACCCCAGAGCGTACCGTCGGTCGCGGCCAATCGGCCCGCTAGCTCGGAGTTCAGACCCTCGATGAGGGGAAACGCTAGCTCGGAGCCCCGCGTCAGCGCGGCCAAGGCGACCGGAGGCGCGGACCCGCGCGGGGCCGGCAGCGCTCCTCCGCCGGGAGGCAGGGACGGCCGGGTGCTGCGCTTCCTGTTCCACCTCGTGTGGATCTGCCTCGTGCCGTTCGCGCTCGCGGTCGTGAGCATCTGGCTGCTCACCCCGTCGTCCGAGAGCGGGAGCACCCAGCCGCTCCGCGTCTTCGTCGGCGAGCAGCAGATCCCGGCGGGCATCGTGCTCTTCACGATCTTCGCGATGATCTTCTGGCGGTTCCGCCACGAGCTGCCGTTCGCGTCGGCGATCGGCGTCGGCGGCCGCCGGGACATCCCGCCGAAGGCGCGCGCCCGCTTCGAGGACGCCGCGGCGCTCCTCGAGGAGGCCCACCGGATCCTGCGCAGCCGCAAGCGCGAGGTCGAGCGCGAGCTGACGAGCGGCGAGCGCGAGCAGGTGATGCAGGCGATCGCCGCCCTCGAGCGCACGATGAGCTCCGAGACGTTCGACGCCGACGAGTTCGACGCCGCCCACAGCCGCGCCGACCGCGCGGTCGGCGAGCACCTCGGCCGCTGGCGCAAGGGCGAGATGCGCGAGTACGCCGAGTCGATCGGCATCGCCGTCGCCGTGGCGCTCCTCCTGCGCGCCTTCGTCGTCGAGGCGTTCAAGATCCCGAGCGGCTCGATGATCCCGACCCTCATGGTCGGCGACCACATCTTCGTCAACAAGTTCACCTACGGCCCGCTCATCCCCTGGACCGACCAGCGCCTCTTCCCTCGCCTGCCGCCGACGCGCGGCGACGTGATGGTGTTCAAGTTCCCCGAGAACAAGGAGCAGGATTTCATCAAGCGGACGATCGCCGTCTCGGGCGACACGCTGGAGGCGATCAACGGCCGTCCCATCCTCAACGGCTGGCTCGTCCCCCACTGCCACGTCGGCCCGTACCGCTACGAGGGCCGGCAGGCGGAGCTGTTCGTCGAATTCCTCGGGGAGAAGTCGTACTTCACGCTCTACGACATGAACCCCGACGAGACGATGTGCGTGGCGAGCGACGACTGCACGCCGGGCTCCACGTGCCGAGGCGGCGTCTGCGGCATGCTCCAGGGCCCCTTCAAGGTGGCCGCCGACGAGGCGTGGGTGATGGGCGACAACCGCAACAACAGCCACGACTCGCGCAGCTGGCGCGGCGGGCTCGGCGCGGGCGTGCCCTTCGAGAACATCAAGGGGCGCGCGATGTTCGTGTGGATGAGCTTCGGTCCGGGCGGCGGCATCGCGCAGGATCGCCTCTTCGTGAACGTGATGGGCCGCCCGAAGCTCCCCGGCGCCCACGAGGCGACCCTGCAAGAAGGCCTCGACAAGTGCCTGCGCGAGCGGCCTCCCGTCTCCGAGACGACCCCGCCGCCGGCGCCCGCGCGCGTGCCATCCAAGCGCTGAGGCCGCCAAGACGAGCGCGCTGGGGGAGCTGCGCTCCCCGCGGGGCTCGTGTACGGTGCCCCGGCCTCAGGCCGACGCAGCGAGTCCCCCGGCCCGAGGAGACGGAGGAGACGATGGCACGTGCGGTCGAGATGTGGAGCCTTGTGCTCGCGGGCAGCTTGCTCGCTGGAGCAGGGTGCAACAAGGAGGGAGCCTCGACGACGAGCGCAGCGACCTCGGCGGAGCCCCCGGCGCCCCCCGCGCCCCCGGCGGCGCCCGCCGCGACGGACCTCGTCGGGTACGTGGCCACCTACCCGACCATGGAGCCCCAGCCCGGGCGCCGGCGCCTGCTGCAGCAGTTCGCCGTGCACCCGTCGGCGGACGCCCAGTCGAAGGAGCTCGCGCGGCTCGACAGCGGCGCGCTCGTCGACCTCAAGGCGAGCTACAAGGACTGGATGCTCGTCGCCTTCCAGAGCGGGGGCCAGCCCACGCTCGGATGGATCGAGCTCAAGACGAACGACAGCCGCGCGACGACCGCGACGGACGCCGACGTCCCCCAGGCGACGGCGACCCCTGCGCCCAAGACGGCCGATGCGGGCGCCCCCACCGGCGGGGCCACCGGCAGCGACGCGGGCACGACCGGCAGCGACGCAGGGGCGACCGGCGCCGGCACGACCCCCGACGCCGGGACGACCGGCGATGCAGGTGCGGCCGGCACCACCACGACCCCCGACGCGGGTGCGGCGGACGGCGGCACGGGTCGGCGCAAGATCGAGCTGAAGAGAGGGGTAGAGCTGCTGAAGAAGTGAGCAGCCCGAGCGCAATTTTCTGATGGGCGCTCGCTCGTCCACGCGCCACGCTACACACGCCTGAGGCGCCCGAGCGCCAGCTGCGCGCCTCGGAGCCGTGAGACAGGAGCCAGGTGCATGAGCGACGCGATGTGGGCGCTGACGTACAACCGCGAGAAGCAGCCGTGGGAGTCCACCGTCGGGCTGTCGAAGGACGAGGTCGAGCGCCCGGCGATCGACGAGGCCAAGGACTACCGCGACCGCGCGAGCGTCCTCGTGAAGCCGATCATGACGGGCTTCTGCGGCTCGGATCGCGGCATCTGGTTCCGCAGCGCCTTCAAGGACATGATCTTCAAGTCGCTCGATCGCGACCGGAAGGCGGCGCGCACGATCGGCCACGAGCTGCTCGGCCGCGTCGTTGACCTCGGGACCGACGCGCGCCGGACGTTCGGGCTGGAGGTCGGCGACATCGTCTCGACCGAGAGCCACATCGCCTGCGGCGCCTGCTACCAGTGCCGCGTCGGCGACACCCACGTGTGCGCCGACGACAAGATCATCGGGATCAGCGAGGATGGCTGCTTCGCCGAGCTCGTCAAGCTGCCGGCGAAGAACCTGTGGCGCACCGACATCGCCAGGATCCGGCCCGAGGTCGCCGCGGTGCAGGAGCCGTTCGGCAACGCCGTGCACGCGTGCACCAAGGTGAACCTCCGCGGCAAGCGCGTGGCGATCTTCGGCTGCGGCACCATCGGCCTCTTCGCGGTCGCGATCGCGCGCGCGATGGGGGCCGTCTACATCATCGGCGTGGAGCCGGCGGAGCGGAACGCCGAGATGGCCGGCCGCCTGGGCGCCGACGTGGTCCTGCGCCCGCACCGGGCGAGCCCCGACCGGCCCCACGCGAGCGATCCCGAGCTGACGGAGCAGGTGCGCAAGCTGACGGACGGGGTCGGCGTCGACGTCGTGCTCGAGATGAGCGGCGTGAACAGCAGCGTGAACAACGCGATCCACGCGGCGAGGCGCGGGGGCGACGTCATCCTGTTCGGTCTGAAGAGCGGCGACGCGGTGATCGAGAACTTCGACCGCCTCATCGTGGACGGCATCAGCCTCCACAGCGTGATCGGCCGCCGCATCTTCGAGACGTGGCACATCACGCGCCACCTGCTCGAGTCGCGCGATCCGAACATCCACGACCTCATCTGGGAGGTCGTCCTGAACCGGGGCCAGGGGACGGTGTTCGACTTCCAGGACTACGACGCGGCGGCCTTCCAGGAGGCGATCTCGAGCCACCCGAAGGTGATCCTCCGGTACTGAGCCGGTCAGCCGACGACGCCGAGCTGCCGGCCGACCTTCCGGAAGGCCTCGATCGCCCGGTCGACGTGCGCGGGCTCGTGCGCGGCGGAGAGCTGCACCCGGATGCGGGCCTCGCCCTTCGGCACGACGGGGTACGAGAAGCCGATGACGTAGATGCCCTCGGCGAGGAGCGCCTTTGCCATCTCGTTCGCGAGGCGCGCCTCGCCCAGCAGGATGGGCACGATCGGGTGGATGCCCGGCCGGATGGTGAACCCGGCCTCCGCCATCCCCTGCCGGAACCGGCGCGCGTTCTCCATCGCTCGCTGGCGCAGCGAGGGCTCGGCGTCGATGAGGTCGAACACGGCGATCGAGGCGCCGGCGATCGCGGGGGCGAGCGTGTTGGAGAACAGGTAGGGCCGCGAGCGCTGCCGCAGCAGATCGACGATCTCCTGCCGGCCGGTCGTGAAGCCGCCGCTCGCGCCGCCGAGCGCCTTGCCCAGGGTGGAGGTGATCACGTCGATGCGGTGCAGGACCCCGCAGAGCTCCGCGGTCCCGCGCCCCGTCGGCCCGATGAACCCGGTCGCATGCGAGTCGTCGACCATCACCATCGCGCGGTACTTGTCGGCGAGATCGCAGAGGGTATCGAGCTTCGCCAGATATCCATCCATCGAGAACACGCCGTCGGTGGCGATGAGCCGGAGCCGCTTGCCGGCGGTCTTGCGGAGGATGTCCTCGAGAGCGGCCATGTCCCCGTTCGGGTAACGGTGCCGCTCGGCCTTGCAGAGGCGGATGCCGTCGATGATCGAGGCGTGGTTCAGCGCGTCCGAGATGACGGCGTCCTCGTCGCCGAGGAGCGTCTCGAACAGGCCGCCGTTCGCGTCGAAGCAGGACGAATAGAGGATCGCGTCCTCGGTGCCGAAGAAGCGGGCAATCCTGGACTCGAGCCGCCGGTGCAGGTCCTGCGTGCCGCAGATGAAACGGACGCTGGAGAGACCGAAGCCGTGCGAGTCGATCGCCTGCTTCGCCGCGCCGATGACCGCCGGGTGCGACGACAGGCCAAGGTAGTTGTTCGCGCAGAAATTGAGGACCTCGACGCCCCCCTCGGTCCGGATCGACGGCCCCTGCGGCGTCGCGAGGATCCGCTCTTCCTTGTAGAGGCCCGCCGCACGGATGTCCTCCAACGCCCGTGCGTACAATGACCGAGCGACATCGAACATGGCTGTCGTTATAAAACGGGGCTGTCAGCGGGTCGACGGGGGAACGCCGTACGGCCGTCCCGCGCGGCGCTGCTCACCGGCCTGAGCGCCGGCGGGCGACCCCGGACACGAGAGGCAGGGTGCGCGGGGCTTTGTCGCGCGTGGCGCGGCCGCGGCCTACTCGATCCGGGAGGGCCGTGGCAGAACGGCCGCGTTCGGCGCCGCGCGATCGCCGTGCGGCTCGCGCGAGCCGGGCCCACGAGCGACGCTGCCGGGGAGGAGCAAGCATGACGGAAGCCAGGGGGGACTTCCGGCGAAGCGCCGGTGTGCTGTGCGCTGTCGCGTCGCTTGCGGCCGCCGCGGGCAACCCGGGTTGCAGCCGCGCGGAGGACGCGCCTGGACGGACCATCGCGGGCTCCGCCGCGGGGACGGCGGGCGCGGCCACGACGAGCGGTACGAGCGGTACGGGCGGCGGGGGCGGCGCAGGAGGCGATGCTCCCTATGCGATCTCGACCCTTGCCCCGGCGACGGCGTTCGACGCGACGCCGGACGCGGGCGCGGCGTACGTGTACTTCACGGGCATCGACGCGGGCGGCAGGGCCGGCGTCTTCAGGACCAGCGCGCACGGCGGCGCTGGCTCCACCGAGATCGCGGCTGGACCGCCCTTCGTCGCGCCGCTCGGGATCGCGGCGAGCGCGGGCGGCGGCCGGCTCTTCGTGGCCGATCCGGGCGCGGGCAGCGCGGCGCTCGACGACGCGGGCGCCCTGTTCGCGATCGACCTGCCCGGCGGCGCCGTCACGCCGGTCCGCGGCGGCGAGGGGATGCGTGCGCGCGGCCTGGAGGTCGTCCGCGGCGCGGACAGCGAGGAGCGGATCGTCTTCTCGGGGCGCGATCGCGAGGGGGGCCAGCCCGGCGTGTTCGCCCTGCCGTCCGGCGGCGGCGAGGCCTCCGCGATCGCGACGGGGAGCCCGCTCGTCGATCCCAGCGGCGTCGCCGTCGCCAGCGGGGGCGACATCTTCGTCTGCGACACCCTCGCGAGCCCCGACAGGACGGCGACCCTCTTCAGGATCGAGGACGGCTTCGTGAGCGTGTTCGCGACCGGGCTCCACGTCGGCTATCCGTGCGGCCTCGCGCTGACGCGCGACGACGCGGCGCTGCTCGTGCTCACGCGCAACGCGGCCCGAGGCGCCGACGAGGTCGTGCGGATCGAGGTGGCGTCCGGGGCGCGCTCGGCGACGGCCACCGGCGCCCCCAGCCACGACGAGCCCGGCGGGCTGCACCGGGCGAAGGGCGCCGACGTCTTCGCGTTCGTCGATCACAGGGCCCAGGAGCAGGGCTCGGTGTTCCTGCTCAGGCAATGAGCCGCAGAGGAGCGATGGGAGGACCCGCACGCATGATCCAAAGACCGTCGCGCGCCGCCGCCGTCTTCGCGGCGTGCGTCGCGCTCAGCGCACCCGGCCTTGCTGCAGCGTCGAGCCACCGCGAGGCGCCGGCGATCGCGGGGGATCCGGCCGCCGACAACACCGATCTGTACGCGTGGGTGGAGGGCGGAAACCTCGTGATCCTCGCGAGCTACATCCCGCTCGAGGAGCCCGCCGGCGGGCCGAATTTTCACGGCTTCTCGGACGACGTGCTCTACGAGGTGCACGTCGCCCGCGGGCCGTCGAGCCTCGAGGACGCGCTGACCTACCAGTTCCGGTTCTCGACCACGCCGTACCGCGCGGAGGATCCGGCGGGGCTCACGCCGGCGCCGAGCGGCGGCAACGAGTTCTTCGCGCAGCTCGCCGGCGCGGAGCAGACGTACACCATCACGAAGATCGAGGGCGGGGCGTCGACGGTCCTCCTCGCCGACGCCCCGGTCGCGCCGCCGAACATCGGGAGGCGGACGAACGAGCTCGCCTATCAGATCACCGGCGGCGGCTACCCTGCCTTCGCGACGTCCTCGAAGTTCCTCAAGCGGATGGCCGGCGGCGAGGGGCGCGCCTGGGCCGGGCCGCGCGACGACGGCTTCTACGCGGATCTCGGCCGGGCGTTCGACCTCGCGGGGCTGTGCCCGCTCCTCTCGGCGCCGAACCCGTCGTGCACCGCGCGCGACAACCTCGCCGGCTTCAACGTGCACACGCTCGCGCTCGAGATCCCGCTGGCGATGGCCAACGGCGGAGCGGAGCCGACGCGGGGGCCGAGCGACCGGCAGACGCTCGGCATCTGGGCCTCCGCGAGCCGACGCAAGGTGCGGATCCTGCGCGCGAACGGCAAGGAGGACGGCCTGGGTCCCTGGGTGCAGGTGTCGCGGGTCGGCCTGCCGCTCGTCAACACGTGGATCATCGGCCTGCAGGACAAGGACAAGTACAACCGCGCGCACCCGCGCGACGACTTCGCCCACTTCGGGCCGTACTTCCTGAACCCGATCCTGGTGCGCGACGCCGAGTTCGCGGGCCTCTACCGGGCCGGCCAGCCGCTCGCGGCCTTCGATCCGGAGGCGCTCAAGCAGAACCGGACCGATCTCATCGACAGGTTCAACCTGAAGCCATCGAGCCTCGGGGCGCACACCCTGGAGACCGTCGGCGACGTGCTCCGCATCGATCTGGGCATGCCGTCGGGCTTTCCGAACGGCCGCGCGCTGGTCCCCGGCGCGGACCATGAGCAGACCGACGTCACCGACGCCCTGTTCACGCTCCTCCTGACCGGCGCTCCCGGGGCGACGGCGGGCGACGGGGTCGCGACGAACGACGCGCGGTTCCTGCAGGCCTTCCCCTACCTCGCGACGGCCTGGGAAGGCGCGACCCAGGGCCATTTCCGGCCCTGAGCCGCCCGGCGCGGCACAGCGCGGCACGCCGCTCGCCTGTCACGGCGCCGCGCACCGCATCCCGCACACGCCGCCTGCGCCGCCCGCGCGCCCGCCCGGTCGAACGCACGCGGCGCGGCACTCGCTGTCGCGCGCGCAGGCCGCGCCCTCGGCCCTGGGCGCGGCGCAGCGCCCGTCCACGCAGCGCGCGCCGGGCGCGCAGAGCCCGCCGAGGCAGGCGGCGCCGGCGGGAGGGAGCGGCGCCGCGCTGCAGCGCGCGTCGACGCAGCGGCGGCCCCGCCCGCAGTCGGCGTGCGCCTCGCAGCGGCCGCCGGGCGGGACGTCGTCCGCGCACGCGCGCCCGGCGCAGTGGCCGCGGCACTCGGGGTGCGACTCGGCGTAGCGCGTCTGGCGGGTGACCGCGGCAAGCGCGTCGACGGAGAGGCCGCAGGGGCCCGCGGCGCGCGGGGCGCGGCAGATGCCCGCGTCGGTGGGCCCGGCGCCGTCGCAGCGCAGCCCGTCCGCGCACTCGAGCGACGACCGGCACCGCGCCCCCTCGCCGAGCGCCCCCCGCACGATCCCCTCGCAAGCAGGTGGGACCGGGGCGGCGAGCGGAGAGACCCAGTCGCACCCCTCGAGCGATCGCCCCATCGCCTCGACGCAGCGGCTGACCTCGTCGGCCGAAAGCGTCACCGCCTTCGCGCGCGCCGCGAAGCTCAGCGCGCGCGCGCACTCCGCGCCCGCGTGGAAGCCCGCGCCGCCGCCGCAGCACGCCGCCTTGCGCCGCGCGGGGAGCGCGTGCAGCGCCTCGCACAGCCGCGCCGCGAGCGGATCCGGCTCGCCCTCGGCCTTCGGATAGACGGGGGCGATCTCGTCGCCGGCCAGGGTGTCGGCCGGCGCCGTCGTCGAGGAGCCGGCGTCCGACGAGGACGCGGCGGTCGCACCCGCGTCCGGCGAGGACGCGGCGGTCGCACCCGCGTCCGGCGAGCTGCGCTGCGCGCGCGCGCAGGCGGCGACGAGCTGCAGGAGCAGCGCCGCGGCGCAGCGCCGTCGCAGGCGGTCGCCATCCGTCGAGACAGGCAATGCGATCTCCTCCGCGCCGCGCGCTGCTTCTCGATCGAGCGATGCGCTGGAGCGGCGAGCTTGCCGGCGCAGACCGGCGAGGCAAGCTCTTTCACGACCGGATCGAGGTCGCGACGCCCCGGCGAGAGGCGCGGCTCGCCCCGGGCGGAGCTCCAGCGCGCCAGGAGGTCAGCGCTCCGATGCTGCGACGAACGGGTCTCCTCTTCGCCTGCGTTGCCCTGAGCGGAAGCCCCGGTTGCACCGAGCGATCGCGCGCCGAGGCCGTCCCGGCGGCGCCGGCGTCGCTCGAGCGCCCCGCCGCGGCGCCGGCGCCCTCGAGCCTCGACGCGGCGCGCGGGCTCGCCCTCGCGGCCCCGGCGGGCGCGAGCGCCGTCGATCGCGAGATCGAGGCGCTGTCGCGGCGGCTCACGAAGGCGCCGGGGGGCGCGGATCTCTGGAGCGCGCTCGGCTACGCGTGGATCAGGAAGGCGCGCGCGTCGAGCGATCCGTCGCTCTACCTCCGCGCTCACGCGTGCGCGGAGGTCGCGCTCGCGCTGGCGGACGGCGATCGCGCGTCGCTCAACCTGCTCGGCCTCGTGCTGCTCCACGATCGCCGGTTCGCCGAGGCGCGCGACGCCGCCGAGCGGATCCTCTCGCGCGATGAGGGCGACGCGCGCGCGCTCGGGACGCTCAGCGACGCGGCGCTCGAGCTCGGCCACTTCGAAGCGGCGGCCGCGGCGGCGCAGCGGATGGTCGACCAGCGGCCCGGCCTGCCGTCCTACGCGCGGGCCGCGCACCTGCGCTGGCTCCAGGGCGACGTGGCGAGCGCGAAGCGGATCATGCGCCTCGCGATCGACGCGGGCGATCCGCGCGAGCCCGAGGCGCTCGCGTGGACCCTGGCGCAGGCGGCCGCGATGTTCTGGCACGAGGGCGACCACGAGGCCGCGGACCGGGGCTTCGAGCGGGCGCTCGCCGCGCAGGACGCGTATCCACCGGCGCTCGCCGGCAGAGCGCGCGTCGCGCTGGCCCGCGGCGCCTTTGGGCGCGCCGTCGAGCTGCTCGAGCGGGCCCACCGGCGGAGCCCGGAGGCGGAGATCGCGTGGCTGCTCGGCGACGCCAGGACGGCAGCCGGCGACCGCGCCGGCGCGGCGCAGGCCTACGCCAGCGCGGTCGACGCGGGGCGTAGGTCGGACCGCCGGACGCTCGCGCTGTACTACGCGACCAAGGGTCTCGATCCCGACGAGGCCCTGCGGCTCGCCGCCGCGGAGCGCGCCCTACGCGGGGACGTCTACACGGAGGACACCCTCGCCTGGGCGCTGTACCGCGCCGGCAAGCTGCACGAAGCGCGTGCGGCGAGCGACAGAGCGCTGGCGCTCGGCACCAGGGACGCGCGCCTGCTCTACCACGCGGGGGCGATCCGGATCGCCCTGGGCGACGTGAAGCAAGGCGAGCAGCTCGTGCGGGCTGCGCTCGATCTGAACCCGACGTTCGACAGCACAGGGGCCGCCGAGGCCGAGCAGCTCCTTGCGCGGCGCAAACCCCTCGGCGGCTCGGCCCGCTGACGGGGTCGATGTAGCTGAACACGCGAGGTGCGCCGTGCTCGAGCGCGCAAGTCAGGCCGAGGAAATCTCGACGTCAGCGACGTCAGCCACGTCAGGGGTCGTATTTCACCGTCGACGGGACCACCAGCGGTGGAGGAGCGATTGCGGGCTGCGACGGCGCCGGAGCGGGCTCATCGGTGTCTCCCGCGCCCGGCTGGCTCTTGGGTGGTTGGCCGTGGAGCTCGCGGAGCCGGGCGGGCGCGGGCTCGATCGCCGTCGGGGCCTCCTCCGTCCCTTCGCCCTCCCCTGTCGCGACAGGGGGTATGCTCACGGCGGGCGGAGGTGGGACGAACATCCTCGGCACCCGGATGGAACGGGCGATCGACGCGACCTCGGGGAAGCTCGTGGCCATCCGCTCGACAAACGCTGCACGGGCCGCATCATCGGGGGCGGTCGCCGACGCCTTCGCGACCCGCAGCGCCGACCAAAGCTCATAGTACCAGGCGGAGAGGGAGGCATGCGCTTCCAGCAGGTCACGAATGGTATCCTCGGAAACGATGATGTTCTTGCCCATGGGCGAGAGGATACATGACCGAGCGGCGCCTCCCACCTGGTTCGAACGGCACAATCCCCGAGGACTCGGCGCCGGACGGCCGCTCCGCGAGCGCTGCGGTGCACGGCGCTCGCCGCGGCGCCGAGGCGCCGGTGGACGGCGGCACGCCGCTCAGGATCATCACCTATAACGTCCGCTATTTCGGGCACGGCACGCGGGGCATCGCCTCGACCAGCGCCGCGATCACCCGGATCGCGACGACGCTGGCGGGGCTGTCCCCGTTGCCCGATCTCGTGTGCCTCCAGGAGGTGGAGACGCAGTCGCTGCGCTCCTCGACGATGAACCCGCGGTGGCACCCGGAGGAGACGCAGCTCGAGCGCCTGATGAGCGAGCTGCACGCGGCGCTGGCGCATGCAGAGCGGCCCGAGCGCTACGTCGCCTACTACTTCCCCGCGCACACCTACAGGCTCACCTCGCGGACGAACATCTACACGACCGGGCTCGCGGTGATCGCGCGCGACACGTTCCGCATCGGACACCACAACGCAGAGCGCCCCCACGACATCACCCACCGGCGGAGGGTCAAGAGCCTGAAGCAGACGCGCATCTGCGCGCACGTATCGTTCGAGCACGAGAGCGGGCAGAGCTTCGATGTGTTCAACACCCACCTCAGCCTGCCGAGCGTGTTCTCGAGGGAGTTCTGGACGGGCGAGGCGCGGATGGGGTTCGGACCGAACCAGCTCGAGGAGGCGCGGGTGCTCGCCGACTTCGTCCGCCGCGAGCAGCGGACCGACAACTTCGTCGTGGTCGGCGACTTCAACTCGCTGCCGGGCTCGCCGGTCGATCGCTTCCTGCGCGAGGAGATCGGCTTCGTGGACGCGTTCGCCAGGGTCCGCTGCCTCTCCGAGCGCGAGGCGCGCGCCTTCCCGACGGCCGGCTTCATGAACCTGCGCATGCACCTCGACCACGTGTACTCGTCCGAGCACCTCGAGTGGATCGACTTCGCGGGCACGCACCCGTTCGGGCACAAGGGCGCGTTCGCCGGGCTCTCCGATCACGTCCCGCTGATCGCGCGCTGCCGCCTGCCGGGCGACTCCGGCTGATCGCCGCGCCGCGCGGCGCTGCCGCCCCGAGCGCGGCGCCGTGCGCTCACCCCGGCAGCCAGAGCAGGTCGTCCATGATGGGCTCGAGGCACGCGGAGATCTGGGGGCCGAACTCGCCGCCGCACGCGAGCTTGCCGAAGCAGGCGCGGACCTCCTGGCGGCCGCGGCTGTTCATCGCGCCGATCGCCCGCTCGAGCTGCGGGCCGAGCCCGTCCTCCAGGCTCTGCCGGCAAGTGTCGTAGTCGAGGTCTCCGCACCCCGCGAGGCGGCCGCAGAGGACGGCCATGAACGGGGCGAGATCGGAGCGCGGGAGCGTGGTGGCCGTCATCGCCTCGGAGCCGCAGCGGCTCACCTCCTGCGCGTAGGCGGCG
>JAICEP010000022.1 GCA_025924095.1 Sorangium sp. | reverse complement strand
CGGGCGTCAGCGCGGAGCTCGAGGGCGGCGGCACCGCGGCGAGCCTCCCGCCGGGCGCGCGCCGGAAGGTCGTGGTCCGGTGGAGGACCGAGGGCGTGCGCGCGCGCGAGCTCTACGGGCACGTCATCGTCGAGTCGGACGCGGTCGCCGCCGGCGCGGTCGCGCCGGGGCGGACCCTGGCGATGGGCATCCACGCGGAGCGCGGGCGCGGCCTCGGCTTCGTCGGCGACCACATCCTGTCGATCCTGACGTTCCTGCCGCTGCTCGGCGTGGTCGCGATCTTCCTCGCGCACCTCCTGCGCTACAACGACGACCGGAAGCTCCGGCTGATGACCGTCGTGCTGATGGGCGTGAACCTCGTCCTCGCGGGGTGGCTCTACGCCCAGTTCGACCGGAGCTTCACGCGCGCCGACGGCAACGACGGCTACCAGTTCATCGAGCACGGCGTGTGGATCCGCTCGCTGAACGTCGAGTACTTCGTCGGCGTCGACGGCGTATCGATCTCGATGGTCCTGCTGACGGCGCTGATCTCGTTCGTGGGCGCCCTCGCGAGCTACAGCGTCCATGACCAGCTCAAGGGCTACTTCGCCATGTACAACCTCCTCGTCACGGGGATGTTCGGCGTCTTCATCGCCCTCGACCTGTTTCTCTTCTTCGTCTTCTGGGAGGTGATGCTCCTGCCGATGTACTTCCTCATCGGCATCTGGGGCGGCCCGCGGCGCGAGTACGCGGCGATCAAGTTCTTCCTCTACACGCTCGCCGGCAGCGTCTTCATGCTGCTCGCGTTCATCTGGTTCTACCTGAACGCCGGCCACACCTACCTGGTCGACGGCCAGGCGACCGAGCGCATCTTCTCGATCCCGGAGCTCTCGCGCGTCGCCTGGGCGGCGCAGGGCCTCGAGATCCTCGGCGTCGCCGCGGTGAAGGTCGTCTGGATCTGGCTCTTCGTCGCGTTCGCCATCAAGATCCCGATGTTCCCGTTCCACACCTGGCTGCCGGACGCCCACGTGGAGGCGCCCACGGCGATCAGCGTGATCCTCGCGGGGGTGCTCCTCAAGATGGGCACCTACGGCATCCTCCGCATCAACTTCACCCTGCTGCCCGAGGCGACGCAGTGGGCCGCGCCGGCCATGGCGACGTTCGGGGTGATCAACATCCTCTACGGCGCCTTCTGCGCCATGGCGCAGAGCGACCTGAAGAAGCTCGTGGCCTACTCCTCCGTCAGCCACATGGGCTTCGCGCTGCTCGCGCTCGGCGCGATGACGCCGCAGGGCATCCAGGCCTGCCTCGTCCAGATGTTCAACCACGGCCTGATCACCGGGATGCTCTTCACCCTGGTCGGCGTCGTCTACGACCGCGTGCACACGCGCGACATCGACAAGTTCGGCGGCCTCGCCTCGGAGATGCCGCTCTACACGGCGTTCATGGGCTTCGCGCTCATGGCGTCGCTCGGCCTGCCCGGCCTGTCCGGCTTCTGGGGCGAGGCGTTGACCTTCATCGGCGCCTTCCCGCGCTACCGCGCCCTCACGATCCTCGCCGCCGTCGGCGTCATCCTCACCGCGGCCTACCACCTGTGGGCGCTCCAGCGGATGTTCCTCGGCTCGTTCCGCGCCTCGTGGCGGCAGAGCAAGTACCTCGAGCCTTTCGGCGGGAAGTTCCCGGAGATCAACGGGCGAGAGATCGCTTCGATCGCGCCGCTCGCGGTGCTGGTCCTCCTCCTCGGCTTCTGGCCGCGTCCGCTCCTCCGCCTCATCGATCGCGGGGCCCTCGAGGTGCACCGCCTCGTCGACAGGCCGGGGCCGTCCCAGATCGCCGGCGCGCCCGGCGTGGACAGCGGCGCGCCCGCCCGCGCGGCCGCCCCGGCGGCGGGCGCGGCGGCGGGCCGGGGCGTCCTCGCCAGCGCCAGATAAGCCGTGGAAACCCGCACCTTCGACAACGTGGCGAGCCTCGCGTACTTCGCGCCGGAGCTCGGCCTGATCGCCGCCGTCCTGCTGCTCGTCGTGTGGGACCTCGCGTCGCCGGCGCGCCTCAAGATCGCCGGCCTCGTCGTCATCAGCCTGGCGGCGCTCGCCTGGTCGGGCGGCATGGGCGCCTACTTCCTGGCGAAGGACGCCGGGCCCCACGAGCTCTTTCACGGGCTGCTCGCGTTCGATCGCTTCTCCAACCTGTTCCGCGTGATCTTCGCGTTCGTCACCGGGGCGATCGTCCTCTTCTCGGTGCCCCCGCGGGGGCCGGGCGTCGCGCCCGAGCTCCGCCGCGACCAGGGGGAGTTCTTCACGCTGATCCTCGTGCTCTCGCTGGGCATGAACCTCATGGCGGCGAGCCGCCACCTGCTGCTCATCTACCTGTCGCTCGAGCTCGTCAGCGTGATGAGCTTCGTGCTGGCCGGCTTCAAGATCAACGACGCGAGATCGAGCGAGGGGGCGCTCAAGTACGTCATCTTCGGCGGGGTCGCGTCGGGGATCATGCTCTACGGGATGAGCTGGATCTTCGGCATCACGGCGTCGATGCACCTCGGCGAGTGCGCGGCCCGGATCGCCGCGCTCACGGCGCAGCAGGGCAAGGTGCCCGAGGTCGTCTTTGTCGGCACGGCCTGCATGCTCGCGGGCTTCGGGTACAAGATCAGCGCCGCGCCGTTCCACATGTGGACGCCGGACGTGTACGAGGGCGCGCCGACGCCGGTGACCGCGTTCCTCTCGGTCGGACCCAAGGCGGCCGGCTTCGCGGTGCTGGTCCGCTTCTTCTCGGACGCGCTCGGCGCCGGGAGCGCGTCGCCGGCCGTCGCGACGCCGTGGCCGGTGCTCGCCGGGTGCCTCGCGATGGCGACCATGACCATCGGCAACCTCTCGGCGCTCGGGCAGGAGAACGTGAAGCGCATGCTCGCCTACTCGAGCATCGCGCACGCCGGCTACATGCTGCTCGGCTTCTCCGTGTTCAGCGACGCCGGCGTCGCCGCGATCGCGTTCTACATCGTCACCTACTGCTTCATGAACCTCGGCGCGTTCATGGTGGTGATGGCCGTGGCCGAGCAGAGCGGCGGAGACGAGACGCTCTCCGCCTTCCGGGGGCTCGGGCGCCGCGCGCCGCTCGTCGCCGCGGCGATGGTCGTGTTCCTTGTCTCGCTCACCGGCCTGCCCCCGACGGCCGGCTTCGTCGGCAAGTTCTACCTCTTCTCGGCGCTGCTCACCGCCGGGGGCGCGTGGCGCTGGGTCCTTGCGATCGTCGGCGTGGTGAACAGCGTGATCTCGCTCTTCTATTACGCGCGCGTCCTCCGCGCGATGTACCTCGAGAAGGGCGAGCGCACCGAGCCCGTCGCCGTGCGGCCGCTGCTCGGCGCGACGACATGCGCGCTCGCGGTTCCGACCCTGCTGCTCGGCGTCTACTGGGGGCCCGTTTACGACTTCGTGGCAAGCTCGCTTTCGATGCTGCGCTGACCTGCGCGCCGAGCGGCGGCCGCCCTCCTCGACGGGCGCGCGCTCGCCCGGCCGCACGCGGCGGTATCGATCTCCCTGCGATCCTTGCTAGTGTGCGCGCGCGTGGCGACGACGCAGGACTCGAGCTCTCCAGAGGACCGTTTCACGCGAGGGGTGCGCCTTGTCCCGGGCGGCCTGGACATCGGCGGCAAGCTGGTCCCGCTGTACGCCGGCAGCCTGCATTACTGGCGCCTCGATCCGTCGGACTGGCGCGCCTGCCTCGAGGCCACGCGGGCGCTCGGCGTTCACCTGATCGACATCTATGTGCCCTGGGCCGTTCACGAGAGCGGTCCGGGCCAGTTCGATTTCGGCCAAGTCGATCTGCGCCGCGACGTCGGCGCCTTCCTCCGCCTCGCGCACGAGCTCGGCTTTTACGTCATCGCCCGCCCGGGCCCGCACATCAACGCGGAGCTCACCTGCTTCGGCATCCCCGAGCGCGTCATCTGGGACCCGAGCTGCCAGGCCCGCTCCGCGCGGAACAACCCGGTCGTGCTCCCGATGCTCCCCTACGGGTTCCCGGTCCCGAGCTACGCGAGCAACGCATTCCACGACGAGGTCGCCCGCTACTTCCACGCGCTCGCCCCGGTGCTCAAGCCGTACCTCTATCCGGACGGGCCGATCGTGCTCCTCCAGATCGACAACGAGGGCGCGCTCTACTTCCGCGACGGGGCGTACGACCAGGACTACCACCCGGACGCGATCTCCCTGTACCGCGACTTCCTGCGCGAGAAGTACCGCACGATCGAGGCGCTCCAGCGCGCGTACGCGCGGCGGGCGGATCCCTCGCCGGAGGGCGCCGCGGCCGAGGACGCCGGCGCGGCGCTCCTGCGCGCGGTGGCCCGCGAGCGCGCGCCCGTCGAGGAGGGCGGCCTGCGGTTCGCCACGATCACGCCGCCGGTCGCGTTCGACGCCGAGGCGCCGGCCGATCTCGCGCGCCACCTCGACTGGAGCGAGTTTCACGAGCACCTCCTCGAGGTCGCGATGGGCCGCTTCGCGAAGGCGCTCGCCGCGGCCGGCCTCGACGGCCTGCCCACGATGCACAATTTCCCGATGGGCCAGGACGCGACGCCGCTCAACCCGGCCCGCATCTCGCGCGTCGTCGACCTCGTCGGCCTCGACTATTACAGCGTCGCGAGCCCGAGCAGCCGCCAGATCATCGCCCGCCGGACGAGCGAGCTCGCCGTGCGCTGCGAGGCGCTCTCCCTGCCGCCCTTCGCGTGCGAGATGGGCGCCGGCTTCCCGCCGTTCTTCCCGCCGCTCGACGAGCGCGACAGCATCTTCGTGATGATGGCCGCGCTCGCCTACGGGCTGCGCGGGTACAACATCTACATGGCGGTCGAGCGCGATCGCTGGATCGGCGCGCCGATCGATCCGCACGGCCGCCCGCGCCCGTTCGCCGCCTTCTGGCGGAAGCTCGCCATGGCGCTCGAGGCCACGAGGTTTCACGCGCTCCGCCGCCCGGCGCCGGTGCGCATCGTCACGCCGCGCACCGAGCGCCGGCTCACCCGCGTGATGCACGCCTTCGGCCCGCTCACCGGGGCCTTCTTCTCGATCATGAACTTCGGCGCGCGCGACCGCTGCCTCGAGGACGATCTCGGGCTCGGCTACCCGCTCGCGGTCGAGCCCGACACGTTCGTGCGCGCGTTCGAGGAGGCGCTCGACGCGCGCGGCGTCCCCTACGCGCACGTGGGGGGCGAGGATCGCGACATCTCGCTCGTGGGGGCGCGCTGGGTCATCTGCGCGACCTCGGGCGGCCTGAGCCCGGAGCTGTTCGCGTGGCTCGAGGCGACGGCGGGGCAGGGGACGCTGATCACGCTCGGCCCGCGCGAGCCCGCGTTCGACGGCGCCTTCCGCCCGCTCCCGCAGCCGTACGACCTGCGGCGGCTCCTCGCCCCCGGGCAGAACCTGCCGGCGCTCCTCCAGGACGACCCGGCTGCGGCGGACTCCGCGGTGTCGCGTGCCATCGACGCGCTCGGCCTGCCGACCTTCGCGTGCGATCCCGACAGCGTGTTCGCCACGCTGCACGAGGACGCGTCCGGCGCGCCGCGGGTGCTTTTCCTGCTGAACCCCGGGGACGCGGACGTGGTGGCGCGCGTCACCGTGAGCGCGTCGCGCGCGCGCGACGTCCTGGACGACGCGCACTTCGAGGCGCGGCGAGGGGCGCTGGAGGTTCGGCTCGTGCCCCGCTCGGTGCGGATGCTCGCGCTGGAGTGACGGCGTGAGAGGGAGAGAGCTCGCCCGTCTCGGCTCTCGAGTATCGCATCGACCAGGCTCGTCCCTGGTTTTGTGCGAGAAGCAGCCACAGAGGCACAGAGGGCCTAGAGGAGAGAATAAAGATCCTCTGTGTCCTCTGTGTCCTCTGTGCCTCTGCGGTCCTGATTCTTTCCATCAGGGAACCAGGAACGAGCTTTGGCGACGCGCTGCCTCGCGGTCAGCGCTCGAACCGCAGCGAGTTCCCTTCGGCGTCGCGGAAGCGGCCCATGCCGATCATGAGCATGTCGATCAGCGACCAGATGCCGAATCCGCCGCACGTCAAGAGCTTGGCGATGCCGAGTCCGGTCTGTCCCAAATAGAAGCGATCCGCGCCCACGGTCCCCAGGAAATACGAGAGCAAGAAGAGCGTGGACTGGCTCTTGGTCGGATAACCGACGGGCGCGTCGCGCCTGAGCACGAGGCCCTGAGCGTCTCGCATGGATCCGGTGCCGATGAGGACCAGATCGATGAGGGTCCAGAATCCGAGACCGCCGCACGTGAACAGCTTCAGGAGGCCGAGCCCGGTCTGGCCGAGGTAGAGGCGGTCGGCGCCGAAGATCCCTAGAAAGGCCGCGAGCAGGAAGGCTGTCGCCTGGTCCTTGTCGGAGGTGAGCTGCATCGCGCCGGGGTGGGGCGGTCCGCTGCCGTGAGCAGGCGGCGGGCCCCAGCCGCCCCCAGGCGGCCCGCCCTGTCCTCCCGGCGGTGCGCCCCATCCTGCGCCAGGAGGCGGGTATCCGCCGCCAGGAGGCGGGTATCCGCCGCCAGGAGGCGGGTATCCTCCGCCAGGAGGCGGGGTTCCGCCCGCCGAGGAGGCGCCGCCGCCCGGCGCCACGCCCTGGCCGCCCGGAGGGCTCGAGCCCCAGCCTCCGCCGTTTCCCCAGCCTCCGCCTCCGTTTCCCCAGCTTCCGCCCCCGGGCGGAACCCCGCCACCGCTCGTGCTCATGCTCGCTCCCTCCAGCTGACGCGGCGGTGAAGGCTGCCGAGAGCCTCCGCGGTCGTCGGCCGAGCTTGACTGTATCCCGGAACCGCCTCGCTGCGCTCGTGCAACGCGGAAATCGCTGGTGGTTGCCGGGGGCCCACCCTACCTTGGCGCCCAGCGCGCCGCTGAGCGCGGCGTAACAGGTGAGCGCAACCGGCGATGAACCAAGATACCCAGTCCGATCGATGGCTGTCGTTCGCCCTCCGGGCGGGGCTCATCGCGCTGTTCTTCTGGATGGTGAAGGGGCTGCTCGTCCCCGTCCTGCTCGGCGGCCTGGTCGCGCTCCTCGTCTCCCCGCTCCAGCGCCGCCTCGCGCCTCGACTCGGCCGCTTCCGCCAGCTCGCGCCCGCGATCTCCACGGTCAGCGTGGTGATCCTCGTGTGCATCCCGCTCGCGGTGATCATCATCGAGGCCTCTGCCTCGATCAGCCGCTTCTTCTCCCGGGACTGGTCGAGCACCATCGAGGGCGTCCAGGGCCTCCTGAACGACGGGCGGCTGACGGGGCTCCTCAACAGGGCCGGCCTGTCCGGGGACGACGTCCGCGCGTACGTGAGCAACCTGTTCCAGCGGGTGGGCAGCTCGATGGCGGGCTTCGCGGGGGGCATGGTCGCCGCGGTGCCGCAGACGATCGTCGACGCCTTCCTGTTCGTCGTGGCGCTGTACTACCTGCTCCGCGACGGCGGCCTGCTGCTGCGCTGGCTGCTCAAGCAGTCGCCGTTCAGGAACGAGGAGACCGACGTCCTCTTTGCCTCGATCCAGGACACGGTGAACGGCGCCGTCCTCGGCCTGCTCGCGACGGCGGCCGTCCAGGGGACGCTGACGACGATCGCGCTCTTCGCCTGCAAGGTCCCGGGCGCTTTCCTGCTTGGCCTGCTCGCCACGCTGCTCTCGCTCGTCCCCATGATCGGCACCACGCCGGTGACGCTGGGCGCGGCCATCTACCTGTTCGTCATCGGGCGCATCGGCGGGGGCATCGGCATGTGCGCCGCGGCCGTCCTCGTCGGGCTCTCGGACAACGTGATCCGGCCGTGGGTCCAGAGCTCGCACGGCGGGATGCACCCGCTCATCGCCCTGCTCTCCATCTTCGGTGGGCTCGAGCTGTTCGGCGCAGCAGGCATCTTCATCGGTCCGGTCGTCGCCGCGTTCGTCCTCTGGGCGGTCAACACCCGCGCGAGCCTCTCCCGCCCGAGCCTCCCGCTGGGGCCGCACACCTCGCAGCCGCCGCCCTCGATGGGCTCGCCGACGTCGCGGCCGCCGCCGGGCTCGCGGCCGCCGCCGGGCTCTCGACCGCCGCCCGCGTGAGGCGACGGCGCGCGCGGCGAGCGAGCCGCGCGCGGCGCCTTTACCAGCGCTCGATCCGGTAGCCCCGCCGCTCGGCGACGCGGCGCAGCCGCGGGTCGGGGTTCACGGCGACCGGCTCTGCCACGAGCTCGAGGAGCGGCAGATCGCTGATGCTGTCCGTGTAGAACGTCGCGTCCTCCAGCCGGAAGCCCTGCGCTTCGGCCAGCGCCCCCGCGCGCGCGACCTTGCCCTCTCCGAGGCAGAGCGGGGGCGCGGCGCGGCCGGTGAAGTGCCCGCGCTCGTCGATCTCGAGCTCGCTCGCGACGAGGTGCTCGATCCTGAGCCGCCTGGCCAGCGGGCGCGAGGCATAGAGGGACGCGCCGGTCACGATGGCGCAGAGGTCTCCCGCCGCCTGGTGCCGCCGCACCGCCTCGCGCCCCGCGTCGGCGATGTGCGGCTCGACGTGGAGCCGGAACCAGTCGTCGCAGCGGGCCGCGAGGACGGTCTCGGGCACGCCCCGGAGCGCGATCAGCGCCCGCTCGACGACCTTCTCGGCGTCGAGGATGCCGAGCGTGTAGAGCCCGACCCAGTAGAGGGTCCTCAGGAGATCGCGCGCTGTCGCCTCGCCGATCTGGCGCTGGTACTTCACGTAGAGGCTCGCCGTCTCCTTGCGCAGCAGCGTGCGGTCCATGTCGAACAGCGCCGCGCGCCGCCGCGCCGCGCGGCCGTCCCGCGGCGCGGCGCCGTCCTGCTGCGCCGGCGGGACGGCGCTGCGCGCGGGGCCGGGCGCCGTCTCGTTGAACGAGGTGCTCACGGCGATTGAACGTAGCCGTTGGCGAGGGTCAGGGAGAAGAGATTGCACGCCGCGTGGAACAGCAGCGGCGCCCCGATGCCGCCGGTGCGCGCCCGCAGCCACCCGAAGAGGAGCGCGGGGAAGAACACGGCGAGCCGCGCGGGGTGCAGGATCGTGAGCACGTGGCCGAGCGCGAAGATCGCCGACGAGATGAGCCACGCCGGGCCGAGCGTCGCGCCGAGGACGCGGACGCGCGCCGGGAAGACGCGGTCGAGGGCGCTCTGGAGGTAGCCGCGGAAGAACGCCTCCTCGGGCAGCGCGACCACGAGCAGCTGCGCGGCGATCTCGTCGGCGGACGGCGGGCGCAGCACGAACGGCGAGGTCACGCCCCAGTACATCCGGTAGCCGAGCCAGAACGGCGGGAAGACGAGCGCGGCGGCCAGGGCGGCCCAGGCGACGGCGTGGAGCGCGGCGCGGGCGAGCCGCCCTGCCGACAGCGGCACGGGCTCGAGGATCCCCCCGAGCGACAGGCCGTGGGCGCGGATCGTCGCCTCGTCGTACCGCAGCACGAGCCAGAACGTCGCCGCGAGGAACGTGAGGCCCACGAGCGTGCCGGCGTAGCTCTTCGGCGCCGCGTAGGACACCGCCGTCACGGCGGCGGTCGTGATGGCCGCGGCGAGGAGCGTGCGCGCGGCGGTCGGCTCGGGAGGCCGTGGGCGCTCGCCGTGGAGCGCGCCCGCGGCGTCCACCTCGGCCGGCGCGCCGGGCGCCTCGGCGCCGGCTCGGGGGTGCACGTCGCGGCTCGGTTCGATGGGCGTCGGCGGTTGCAAGGCGTGTTCGTCGCGGAGGGATGCGCGCGGGGGATGGCGGCGTCGCGGCCGCGCGTGCCCAGCGTAACCGCGAGCCCGGCGCTGCGCGACGGCCAGCGCGGCGGGCTCGCGCGCCGGCGCTGCTCACAGGTCCAGCCATCGCCCGTTTTCTGGCCTTCCCGCCCGGTCACGTTAGAGTGCGGCCGCTGTGGCGTTTTCCCGACTTCGCTGTCTGCTGAAGCCGCTGGCCTGCGCGCTGCTTGCGTCCTCTGTGGCGCTCGGTCCGGCGCCCGCGCTGGCCGCGTCGCCGTTCCTCATGACACCGGCGGCGAGCGTCGCCGAGGCCTCCCCGGCGTACCGCTACGCCAACATGACGGACGACGAGGCGCTGGCCGAGCTGGATCGCCGGAAGATCCTGTACCTCAGGGTCGACCACGCGCCCGGCGTGCGCGCGCCGATCCGGCTGACGGGCCGGCTGAACGGCGTGTACTTCCATTCGGTGCTCCCGCCCGAGCAGCGCGTGACGAGCATGTTCGAGATCCTGGACGCGCGCCTTGCGCTCGCCCTCGACGATTTCGCGGCCGTGCTCTCGCGGCACGATATCGACGAGGTCGTCCATTACACGATGTATCGACCCAACGTGCCGATGCCGGGCCGCGGGGGGAACGACGACGAGGGAGCGCACGGGCACGGGACCGCGCAGGCAAAGGCCGCGGACAGCGACGTTCGCAAGGAATCGACAAAGCCCGCACCGCCGGTCGAGCTGGGCGAGAAGGGCGCGCTCGACGGGACGTCGAAGGCGCCCGAGGAGCGCCCGCGACGCCTGAAGGAAAAAGGTGCGGCGGAGGGCGTCGCGAAAGAAAAGCGCGCGACGGAGGGCGGCGCGAAGGAAAAGGGCGGCGCGAAGGAGAAGGGCGGCGCGAAGGAAAAGGGCGCGGCGGCTACTCGAAGCGCGGCGTCCAGCGCTCCGGGCAAAGCGGCGCGGACGGCCGCAGCGCGCAGTGCGCCGGTCAAGGCCGCCGACAACACCGGCGCGCGCCGCGCCGCCCGCCGCAAGCCCGTGGCGTCGACCCGGGCCACGGCGTCTCCGGCCAAGCGCCGCGGCGATGTCGTGCTGCGCAGCGACGCTGGCCAGAAGCCCCGCGGCGCGTGGGCCCCGCCCGGCACGCGTCACCCCGCGGGCCTGGCCATCGACGTCGGCGCGCTCAAGAAGCGCGACGGCACCTGGATCAGCGTCGCTCGCCACTTCCAGGGCCGCATCGGGGACAAGACCTGCGGCGAGGGGGCGCCCCAGCCCGAGCTCCCCGAGGCGCGCGAGCTCCGGTCGATCGTGTGCGAGGCGGCGGATCTCGGGATTTTTACGTACGTGCTGACGCCCAATTACAACGCGCCGCACGCCGACCATTACCATATGGAGATCAAGCCGGGCGTCCGGTGGTTTCTCTATCACTGAGCGCGCGCCGCGCCCCTGTACAGCCCTGAACGGCCCGCCGCGCCCCACTGCACATCCGTTGATTGCGCGTTTTTTGATGAGCTGAGCGGTTTCTGCGCGCAACTCCCGCCGCGAGAGCGACGATTCCCTTCCCGAACGAAGGCGCCGGCGCTCCGCCGCGCGCCCCCGCAAGGGAGGTCGACGGACATGGTGCAGAAGAAAGACGGACAGCCGCTCCCGGGGACTTCCTACCGCCTGCTCCGGAGGATCGGGGCAGGCTCGTGCTCCGAGGTCTTCGAGGTGACGGGCCGCCGCGGCCAGCTGCGCGCGCTCAAGCTGCTCCGCGCCATGCACGAGGGGTCGAGCGAGGTCGGCGCGCGCCTCGTCCAGGAGGGGCGCGCGCTCTCGGCGCTGAGCCACCCGCACATCGTGAAGGTCGAGGAGGTCGGCGTGACGAGCGACGGCCGTCCCTTCCTCGTCATGCCGCGCCTCTTCGGTGAGACGCTGCGCGAGCGGCTCGACGCGCACGGGCCGCTCGCGGCGCCCACCGCCGTGCGCATCGCCATCCAGGTGCTCGGCGGGCTCGCCGCGACCCACCGCGCCGGCATCGTCCACCGCGACATCAAGCCGGCGAACGTCTTCCTCGTGCAGGCGAGCGGCGCCGAGCAGGGCGTGGCCGACCTGGAGAGCGCGCCCGGCGCGCCCGAGGCCGAGCACGCAGTGCTGATCGACTTCGGCATCGCCAAGGTGAGCTGCGAGGCGTTCGGGCCGCCGACGGGCTCGAACGTCCTCGGCACGCCGCGCTACCTGTCGCCCGAGCAGATCCGGGGCGAGGAGGTCGACGCGCGCACCGACGTCTACGCGGTGGGGCTCCTGCTGTTCGAGGCGATCACCGGGCGAGGGCCGTTTCCGGTGGTCGACTCGATGGCGGTGATGCGGGCGCACCTCAGCACGCCGGCGCCGCGGCTCCGCTCGCTCCTCTGGGTACCTCCGGCGCTCGACCACGCGGTCGCGCGCGCCCTCGAGAAGGACCCGGGGCTCCGCTGGCAAACGGCGGACGCGATGGCCGCCGCGCTCGCGGAGGCGCAGGGAGAAGACGGAGGCCGGGAGACGCCCGCTCACGACGATCCGGGGGGGGCCGCGCCGCCCGGCGGCGCGGGCCGCGCGCGGGCGCAGCTCGCGGACGGAGGGGCGCGATGAACGGCGCGTCCGCTGAGGGCCGCACGCTCCTGTACGCGGGCGGCGCGTTGCGCGCGCCGCAGGCTCCTCGCGCGCGGCCGCTCCACGCCCTCGGCGAGGTGGAGCCTTCCGAACGCGCGCGGCTGCTCCGCGCGCTGGGCGAGGTGGAGCCTTCCGAGGAGGCGTGGCCGCTCCGCGCGCTCATCGAGGGCGAATCGCTCCCCGGTACGCCGTACGTCGTGGTGCGTCTGCTCGGCCAGGGCGGCATGGGCGAGGTGTACGAGGTCGAGCACCGCGAGCTCGGCCGCCGGTTCGCGGTGAAGCTGCTGCACCGCATCCACGCCGGCCGCAGCGATCTTTCGGCGCGCATGCGCGCCGAGGCGCGCTCGATCGCCCGCCTGCGCCACCGGAGCCTGCCCGAGGTGTTCGATCTCGGCACCACCGAAGGCGGTCGCCCCTACTTCGCCATGGAGCTGCTCGAGGGGCGCGACCTCAGGACCGAGCTCGCGCGCCTCGGCGTGGTCGCCGTCCCGACCGCGCTCCGCCTGGTCCTGCAGGCCCTCTCCGCGCTGTCGCTCGCCCACGCGGCCGGCATCGTCCACCGCGACCTCAAGCTGGAGAACCTGTTTCTGTGCGACGACGGCACGCTCAAGGTCCTCGACTTCGGCGTCGCCAAGCTCCTCCACGCCGGCGCCTCGCTGACCGCCCCGGACGCGGTCATCGGCACGCCGAGGACGATGGCGCCCGAGCAATGCGCCGCCCGGCCGATCGATCCGCGCGCGGACATCTACGCGATGGGCCTCGTCCTCTACGAGCTCGTCGCCGGCCGAGGCCCGTTCGACGAGCTGCGCGGCCGGCGCGATGAGCTCCGCTTCGCCCACTGCGAGCGGGAGCCGCCCCCGCCGTCGCGCTTCGCGCCGCAGCCCATCCCGGCCGCCCTCGATCCGCTGATCCTTCGCGCCATCGCGAAGGCGCCCGAGCATCGCTTCCAGACGGCCGCTGACATGGAGGCCGCTGTGCGCCGCCTGCACGACGGAGCGCCGTCGTGCGCGGCGCCGGCGGCCAGCGCGACGGAGCTCACCCCGACCGCCTTTGACGCCTTCGCGGGCGCCCGCGCCGTCGCGCCCGCCGCCGCGCAGCGCCGGCCGCCGCTCGCCTCGCCGGGCCGCGGCGGCGCCGGAGCCGCGCTCCTCCCCCGCCGCTCGCGGGCGCGCTCGAAGCCGCGCGCATGCCCGGCGCAGCACGTCGCGCGGGCCGCGTCGCGCGCCGCCGCCCTCGGCGTCTGCGCGCTCGCCCTCGCGTCCGCCGCGCTCGGGCTCACGCTCGCGCAGCGCTGGATCGCGGCGGACGATCACCCCGCGCCCGCGCCGCGGTCCGCGCACGCCGCGGCGCAGGCGCGCTCGGCTGTAAGGTAGCCTCGTCGAGCCCGTTCTCCTGTCGACGCCGCAATGCGGAGTGGAGGGACCATGAACCGGACGCGACGAATCGGGCTGGCTTGTTTGGCGATATCGCTCCTCGCGGGCGCCGCCTCGTGCGGCGGCAGCACCGCGACGCGGCCGGCGGACTCCGCGCCGAAGGGCGCGGGCGCGACCGGCAACGCTCCCGGGTTCGCCGCCTCCGGCGCCCCCGGGCTCTCGGACGGCGCCGCCTCCGATCCGGGCGCGCCGGCCCCGCCGCCGTCCGAGGCCTCGCCCGCGGCGCCTTCCGCCGAGCTCGAGCGACCCTCGTCCACGCGCAGCGAAGGCCGCGCCGAGGGGGCGGCGCGTGAGGCGCCGAGCCGCCAGGTCGCCCCGGAGCCGATCGACCGCCCGGGCCTCGGCACCGAGTGGGGCGAGACGCGCGTGTCCCGCATCTCGACCGCGCCGTTCGTCCGCGCCGACGTCGCGCGGCCGTTCGTGGTCGCGAGCCTGTTCTACAACGACGCCGAGGGGGCCCGCGCCATGGCGAGCGCGTCCGGCTTCCGCCGCAC
Source organism: Sorangium sp. (assembly GCA_025924095.1). Taxonomy (GTDB): domain Bacteria; phylum Myxococcota_A; class Polyangia; order Polyangiales; family Polyangiaceae; genus Sorangium. The sequence continues at coordinate 7,627 of JAICEP010000022.1, read as the reverse complement.
GTCGCCGCAGGCCTTCACGCTCGCCGGCGGCGCCGTCGCGATCGGGCTGCGCGGCGAGGGCGGCGGCTTCCTGAGCGGCTTCGTCGCAGGCGAGACGAGCCACGTCGTCGGCGAGGCCGGCCAGCGCTACAGCATCGTGCTGCGCAACCTCACGCCGAACCGGGTCGAGTGCGTCGTCTCGGTCGACGGCCTCGACGTCATGGACGGCCAGCCCGCGGCGTTCGGCAAGCGCGGTTACCTGGTCGATCCCCACGGCGAGCTCGAGATCGACGGTTTCCGTCAGAGCCTGGACACGGTCGCGGCGTTCCGCTTCGGCTCGGTCCGCGGCTCCTACGCCAACCAGAAGCACGGCGACACGAGGAACGTCGGCGTGATCGGCGTGGCCCTCTTCCACGAGCGCGGCACGGCGCCCTGGACGCTCGATGACGTCCGGCGCCGCCGGGAGGCGAACCCGTTCCCGGGGCAGTTCGCCACGCCACCGGGACAGTGAGCCTTTCCAGCCGCATTCCGCGGCTGCGCCGCGCTCCGGTAAAATCAAGCTCCCGCTCCGGCGCCCTCCGGGCTAGTCCACGGCACGGTGTCGAGCTCATTGAACCCGTCTCAACGTGCGGCCGTCGAGCACGAGCTCGGGCCAATGCTGGTGCTCGCCGGCGCCGGATCCGGCAAGACGCGGGTCGTGACCACGCGGATCGCCCGCCTGCTCGATCGCGGCGTCTCGGCGCGCTCCATCCTGGCGATGACCTTCACCAACAAGGCCGCCGCCGAGATGCACGAGCGCGTCGGCAAGCTCGTCGGCTCGAAGGTCGCGCGCGAGCTCAAGGTCTGCACCTTCCACCGCTTCGGCCTCGACGTGCTCGGCGCCGAGACCCGCGCCCTCGGCCTGCGAGGCGGCTCCTTCGCCATCTTCGACCAGTCCGACGCGCTGGGGGTCATCCGCGAGATCCTCCGCGAGCTCCGCGCCGGCAAGAGCTACGACGTCGGCGCGATCCTCTCTCGCATCTCGAACGCCAAGAACGCGTTCCTCGACGCCGAGACGTGGGCCGAGGCGCAGCGGCAGGGCAAGGGCATCGACGATTACGACGAGATCTCGATGCTCGTGTACCCGCGCTACATCGCGGCGCTGCGCTCGTTCCAGGCCTTCGACTTCGACGACCTCATCTGCGAGGTGGTCCGCCTCTGGCAGGCGCGCGCCGACGTCCTCGAGCGCTGGCGGATGCGCTACCGCTTCGTGATCGTCGACGAGTACCAGGACACGAACCGCGCCCAGCTCGAGCTGCTGCGCCTGCTCTGCGGAGAGCACCGCAACGTGTGCGTCGTCGGCGACGACGACCAGTCGATCTACGCCTGGCGCGGCGCCGACGTGCGCAACATCCTCGATTTCGAGGAGCATTTCTCGGGCGCGAAGGTCGTCAAGCTCGAGCACAACTACCGCTCGCGCAAGCCCATCCTCGACGTCGCCAACGCGGTGCTCGCCAAGTCCGGCGCCCGGCGGCACAAGAAGTCGCTCATCGCCACCCGCGAGGAGGGCGACACGGTGCGGTCCATCATCTGCGCCGACCCCGACGTCGAGGCGAGCTTCGTGGCCACGGAGGCGCAGCGCCTCCTGGAGCGCGAGGCCGCGCGGCCGAAGGACATCGCCGTGCTCTACCGCTCGAACCTCCAGGCGGCCGCGATCGAGTCGGCCCTCAAGGAGCGGCAGATCCCGATCCGGATGATCGGCGGCCAGCAGTTCTTCGAGCGCAAGGAGGTCAAGGACCTCATCGCTTACCTGCGCGTCGCGATGAACCCGAACGACGAGATGTCGCTGCGGCGCATCCTGAACTACCCGGCGCGCGGCGTCGGCGACGCCGCGGTCGCCAAGCTCGGCGCCTACGCGACGGCGCACGACACCTCGCTCTGGACGGCGGTGTCGCGGCCGCACGCCATCCACGAGCTGAGCGCCGCCGCGATCGAGGGGTGCCGCCAGCTGCTCCGGATCATCGAGGCCTCGCGCGCGCGGCTCGAGCGCGGCGAGCCCTCCGCGGCGGTCGCCCGCGCGCTCCTCGTCGACGCCGGCTTCAAGGAGGACATCACGGCCGGCTCCTCCACGAACAACGCCGCCGCGCGCCGCTGGGGCAACCTCGAGGGCCTGCTCAACGTCTTCGGGCGTCGCGACGAGAAGGGGAAGGGGGACCGCGCGAGCTTCGCCGAGTTTTTGCGGCTGCTCGCGCTGCGGCAGGACTCCGAGGAGGACGAGGCCACCGACCGCGTGACGCTCACCACGATGCACGGCGCCAAGGGCCTCGAGTTCCCTTACGTCTTCGTGATCGGCCTGGAAGAAGGGCTGATGCCCCACCAGCGCAGCCTCGACGAGCGCGCCACCGACGCCGCCCCGATCAGCGCCGAGGGCGGAGAGGCGGGCGGGCACAGCATCGAGGAGGAGCGGCGGCTCTTCTACGTCGCGGTCACGCGGGCCCGCGATCGGCTCTACCTCATGCGGGCGAAGCACCGCGGGTCGCGCGGCAAGATGGTGCCGAGGACGCCGAGCAGGTTCATGCTCGACATCCCCCCCGAGCTCCTGGACGAGCGCGAGGAGATCGCGGCCGTCGCTCCGGCGATGGAGAAGGTCAAGGCGGGGGCTGCCGGCGTGCTGGCCGCGCTGTCGATGAACCCGTTCGCCGGGGATCCCCCCGTCGTTCCCCGCCGCCGCACCTGAGCGCGCGCCGGGGACGGCGGGGGGGCGGGGGATCAGATCGCGGAGCCCTCGGCGGCGGCGGCGAAGCCGGCGCGGGTGATCTCCTGCACGCCCTTGCGCGTGACGAAGTCGCGGAAGCTCTCGCCCTCGGCGCGACCGGCCATGTAGTGGCGCGCGATGGCGGCGATCACCTTGGGCGTCTCCTCCTCGGGGATGCGGCCGTCGAGGCGCTCGCCGATGCGCGCGCTCGGGCCGCAGCAGCCGCCCACCCGGAGCGAGTAGTGCGGGCGCTCGACCCCGTCCTTGCCCTTCACCATCAGGCCCGTCATCCCGATGTCGGCGACGTGGTGCTGCCCGCACGAGTTCGGGCACCCCGAGATCTTGATGTCGAACTCGCCGAGGGCGCTCACGAAATCGTCGGCCTCCTGGCGGCTGCCGTTCGGCACCAGGTGCTCCCGGATGCGCGCCCCGACCTGCATGCTCTTCGTGATCGCGAGCGTGCAGTAGTCGCCGCCGGGGCAGGCCACCACGTCGGTGATGTGCCCGGCGTCCGCCTCGGCGAGGCCGATCTGCGAGAGCTCGCGGTGCAGGTTGAGCAGCTGCCCCTCCGGCACCCAGCGCAGCACGAAGTTCTGGGTGTTCGTCGCCCGCACCTCGCCGTTGGCGTAGCGCCGGGAGAGGTCGGCCAGGCTCTTCAGCTGCTCGCCCGTGATGTCGCCGAGCGGCAGCTTGACCGTCGCCACCCGGTAGCCGGGCTGCGTCTGCGCGATCGTGTTGGTCCGCTTCCAGCGCGCGTAGGCGCCGTCGCCCAGCGTCTCCCGGGACGGCGTGAGCGGGGGCGGGTCGCTCTCCCGGTACTCGGACGCGTACCGCGCCACCTCGGCCGCGAGCGCCTCGCCCCGCGCCGCCTTGATGCGATCGAACTCCTCGTCGAGCCGGCGCAGGAACTCGGCCTCGCCGAGCTTCCGGATCAGGAACTTGAGCCGCGCCTTCTTCCGGTTCTTCCGCTCGCCGTCCCGGTGGAACACGCTCACCACCGCCTCGCACACAAGCAGCACGTCCGAGACCGGGATGAACTCCCGCCAGAGATGGGCGATCTCGGGCGTCGAGCCGAGCCCGCCCGCCACGTAGACCGTGAAGCCCTGGCCGAGATCGCCGACCTTGGCCAGCAGGCCGACGTCGTTGATCATGAGCTGCGCGTGATCGCGCGCGCTGCCCGACAGGCCCACCTTGAACTTCCGAGGCAGGCGCCGGTTGTGCTCGTGGAAGAGGAAGTGCGCCGTGACCGCGTGCGCGTACGGCGTCACGTCGAACACCTCGTCGTCGACGACCCCCGCGAGGTGCGACGCGGTGACGTTGCGGAGGGTGTCGGCGCACGCGCCGACCGTGGTCACCCCTGCGCGCGCCAGCGCGTGCTGCAGGTCGATGGTCTCCTCGATCTCCAGGTAGTGCAGCTGGATGTCCTGGCGCGTTGTGACGTGCGCTAGCCCGCGACCCCACCGCTCGGTCACTTCGGCGAGCGCTTCGAGCTGCGCTGCCGTCAGCTGCCCGCCCGGGATCTTGATGCGCTGCATGTGCTTCACGTGCGCGAGCTGCGCGTAGACCCCCATGGCCAGCCGAAGCGGGCGGAACTGGTCAGGGGTCAGCTCACCACGTTTGAATTTGGCGACGTTCTCGGCGTGTTCGTCGATGGCCGCCGCAAGGCGCTCGACTGGTTGCAACATGACCGATGGTATTCCCTATATTTCCGACGCGTCAAGTGCGACAATTATCAAAGCCGGTGCAAGGGAAGCACCGGGCCCCTTCCTGCCTCCCATGAAGACCGATCTGCCGACCTCGACCGATGCTGTGCACGCGGGTGTGCTCCGCGAGCGTCCGTCCCACACCCTCGCGCCCGCGATCGCGCAGACGGCGACGTACACGTTTGCGAACACAGCGGATCTCGAGCGCTACTTCGCCGGGGGCGACGTGGACCCGGAGCGGCAGGAGTACGGCCGCTACGGCAACCCCACCGTGCGCGAGGTCGAGCAGCGGATCGCGGCGCTCGATCGCGCCGAGGACGCGCTGCTCTTCGCGAGCGGGATGGCGGCGGTGACGACCACCGCGTTCGCCCTGCTCAAGGCGGGCGATCACGTCATCCTGTTCCGCGACGTGTACCGCCGCACGCGGCAGTTCGTGATCCACGTGCTCTCGCGGCTCGGCGTCGAGCACACGCTGATCGACCCGGGCGCGTTCGACCAGCTCGAGGCCGCCTTCAGGCCGCGCACCCGCTTCGCGCTGAGCGAGTCGCCGACGAACCCGTACCTGCACTGCATCGACCTGTCCCGCTTCGCCGAGATCTGCAAGAAGGCGCGCGTCAAGACGATCGTCGACGCGACGTTCGCGACCCCGTACAACTCCGACCCGATCGGGCGCGGCATCGACCTCGTCGTCCACAGCGCCAGCAAGTACCTGTCCGGCCACAACGACGTCCTCGGCGGCGCGGTGTCCGGATCGAACGCGCTGATCTCGCTGGTCCGCGACATGCGGAGCGTCCTCGGCGGCGTCATGGACCCCCACGCCGCGGCGCTCGTCGGCCGCGGGATGAAGACGCTCGCGCTCCGCGTCGAGCGGCAGAACGCGACCGGGCTCGCGGTGGCGCGCGCGCTCGAGGCGCACCCCGCCGTCGAGCGGGTGTTCTACCCGGGGCTCCCGTCGCACCCGGATCACAAGGTCGCGGCCGAGCAGATGCGCGGCTTCGGCGGCGTCGTGAGCTTCATCGTGCGCGGCGGGCGCGAGGCGGCCTCGCGCGTCGTCGACGGCACGCGCATCGCCGCGATCGCCCCGAGCTTCGGCGGCGTGGAGACGCTCATCGAGCAGCCGTGCATCATGAGCTTCCACGAGCTGAGCGACGAGCAGCTCGCCGCGATCGGCATCTCCCCCGCGCTGATCCGCCTGTCGGTCGGCGTCGAGGAGGCGGAGGACGTCGTGAAGGACGTCCTCGGCGCGCTCGACGCGCTCGACAAGGCCTAGCTCCCGAGCTTCCGCAGCTTCCGCTGCAGCGTCCGCCGGTCGATCCCGAGCAGCTTCGCCGCGGTGGCCACCACGCCGCCCGACTCCCGGAGCGCGGCGCGGATCGCCTCGCGCTCCAGCTCGTCGAGCTTCAGGCTCCCGGGCGGAGGCGTCGGCGCCGCCGCCGACGACGGCGGGGGCCGCTGGCGGTCGCGCAGGCTCGCGGCCTCGCGCAGGTTCGCGGCCTCGCGCAGGAGCTTGTCCGCGTCGACGGGCTTGCTGAGCAGCGTGTCCGCGCCCTCGCGCATCGCCGCCACCGCGAGCGGGATGTCCCCGAACCCGGTCAGCATCACGATCGCCGCGTCGGGCTGCAGCTTGCGGTAGCTGGCGAGCGCGCTGAGCCCGTCGCCGCGCGGCATGCGGTAGTCGATGACCACGAGGTCCACCGGCTCGTACTCGAGCGCCACGAGCCCCTCGTCGATCGTCGCCGCGGTCCTCGCCACGACGCCGCGGCGCCGCAGCGCTCCCTGCAGGGTCGTGCGGAACGCGTCGTCGTCGTCCACGAGCAGCGCCGTCTCGATCCGTCGCGTCATCTTCACCTCAGGCCGCCCCGGCGCGCTTCAGCGCGGGGGAGAGATCCGCGTCCATCGGGCCCGTGGTCCCGTCGAGGCGGAGGCGCAAGGTCGCCTTCGCCCCGCCGGTCTCGACGCTCTCCATGCGCAGCACGGCGTTCATGCGCGAGGCCATCATCGAGCTGATGTAGAGCCCGAGCCCCATCCCGCCCTGCGACATCTTCGTCGTCTGGAAGGGCTCCCCGAGCCGCCCGGCGATCTCGGGGCTCAGCCCCGGCCCGGTGTCGGAGACCGCGATCTCGCAGACGTCGCCGCGCTCGACGACGCTCAGCTCGATCCGCTGCTCGGCCCCGTCGGCCGTCGCCTCGGCGGCGTTGGCGAGCAGGTTGACGAGCACCTGGCGGAGCGCCGGCTTGAGCACGCTCGCCTGCACCGGCCGCGGCGTGTCGAACGCGAGCTCGCCCCGGTAGCCGAGCCGCGCGAGCTCGGCCTTCGCCAGGTCGCGCACGAAGCGGGTGAGCTCCAGCGGCTCGAGCCGCTGGTCGAGCCGGATCTGGCCGCGCATCAGGCTGATGATGTCGCTCGCGCGCCTGGCCTCGCCGGCCACCGTCTCGGCCATGCGCGCCGCGTCCTCGGAGCCCGTCTCGCGCGCCACGTCGACGAGGTCCTTGCTCGCGAGGAGGATCGTCGCGAGCGGCGTGCTGAGCTCGTGCGACATGCCGCCGACCATGCGCCCGAGCATCGCCAGCCGCTCGTTGCGCTGGCTCTGCTGCCGGAGCTCCTCGAGCCTGTGCGCGTAGACGACGACGAAGAAGCCGAGGAACACCGTCAGCGACGTGAGCGAGACGAGGTCGCCGAGCTGCCGGATGCGGTCGCCGCCGAGCGGCGCGGAGTCGAGCGGCAGCGGCGCCGCGTGGGTCAGCACGGCGATCGCCGTCAGCGTCAAGAGGCCCAGGAGCACGGTCGTGCGCCGCGGGCAGAGCAGGCCGGAGAGGGCGATGTGGAAGGCGAGGAAGACGGCGAACGGGTTCTCCAGCCCGCCCGAGAACCAGAGCATCCAGGCGTTCGCGACGACGTCGCCCACGAGCTGGGCGCGCGCGAGCTCCTGCGCGGGCGCGGGCTCGCGCGCCGAGGCCTCGGCCGCGTCCCGCCGGCGCGCGCGCCGGACCCGGAAGGTCCAGGCGAGGTTCGCCACGGTGATGGCCGCGATGCCGAGGATCAGCGGCCCGAGCCTGAGGTCGGGCACGAGCTTCCTGCTCGCGACCGTCGTGGCGATCATCCCCGCGATCGCCACCCAGCGCAGCTGGATCAGCCACCGATCGGCGGTGTCCCACGACGGGGGCTTCGGTCCGGACAGCAGCACCGCGAGCCGTCGCCGCGCCGCCGGCGG
>JAICEP010000021.1 GCA_025924095.1 Sorangium sp. | reverse complement strand
CTCCGGGTCCACCCGGCCCGCGCTGGGTGTCGTCTCGCCGGCGATCGGTCCGCTTCGATGACGCGCCCGAGCTCGACGTGTGGGCGCGCTGGGCCCGCTCCCCGTCGCCAGCGCGCGGCGAGCGCACCTCGATCCTCCGCGATTACCTGGAGGTGCTCGCGCTCGACTACCTGGCCGGCAATGGGCTCCGGAAGGAGATCGTCATCGACGTGAGCGCGGGGGCCCTCAGCCTGGAGGCCAACGCGAGCGCCTTCCCGCTGCACGTGAAGGCGCGCGAGCTGGATCGGCAGCTAGAGCGCCTGGTGGAGGCGGCGCGCTTCCCCCGGGCGCTCCGCGACGCGCTCGCGCGCTTCGGACCCGAGGAGGCCGCCACGGCGCTGCGCCCCGGCGGGTTCGAGGACGAGCTGGTGCCGCCGCGCGCCCTCGTCGAGCTCGAGGAGCGGAGGCAAGCGCTGCTCAGCCTGATCGAGGTGAAGATCGCCCACGGCGGAGAGGACGCCGTCCTCAGCCTCTAGCGCGGGTCCCTGCGGGAGCTCTGCCGCCGCGGCGCGCGATCCGCCCGAGGCGCCTGCGTTGCTGCACGGAGCTCGGCTGCGCGGCCGCGCCGGCGCCGGACGCGCCTCGCGCGCCCCAGGGCGACCCGCACGAGCGTCTCGCCGCGCGCGCACCTTGATCTCCGGCGCCAGCGGGGCGATCACGTTGAACCGTGATCGACGTGGCGACCCTGCAGCGCTGGACGGAGGACATCGGCTACAGCGCCGAGCTGGAGAAGCCGTCGACCCTGCGCATCCGTCCGCGCGAGGAAGGGGTCGTCGAGCTCCCGCCGTTCTTCGTCCAGTGCACCGAGAACTGGGTCGTGCTCTCGATGTTCGGCGTGCTCGATCCGGTCGACACGGAGGGCCGCGACGAGGACGGAGCGAGGCTTACGCCCCTGGCCGAGGGGATCGGTCAGATGCTCGGCCTGCTCCGTCACCTGATCGAGGCCAACCGCGACATGCGCGTCGCCAAGTTCGCCCTCGACGAGCGGAACCAGATCCTGCTGTGCGCCGAGCTGCCCACCGAGTCGCTCGACCGCTCCGAGTTCGTCGATACGGTCGAGCGGCTCATCGAGTACGCCACGACGTACCGGCACGCCTTGCTCGGCACCGACGCCTGACAGTTCGGGCACGGCCGGCGCCCTCGCGCGATCACCGCTGCGTGATCACCACGCGGTGGTCGTCCCGATAGGAGATGTTGCCCGACTCACCGCGGCAATCCCAGCAGGTCGCCCACGTGAGCCGCCGCCGCACGTAGCCGTTGAAGCCGAGCGCGATCGGCCCCGGCTCGCCCTTCAGCAGGAGCGACGACGCGATCCGGTAGCGGTCTCCGGGGAGCTTCAGGAACGCGACGATGAACGTGTCGTCGTCGGACTTCCCCGTCACCACGAGCACCTCCTCGCCCGGCGCCGGGTTCCAGAGCAGCGGCGAGGTGGTGAGCGTCGTGTTCGGGGGCGGGCCCGCCTCGGGCTGGAGCGCCGGCGTGCCGCTCGGCGACAGCCGCGTCCGGCCCCGGCTGAGCACGACGTTCACGTCGTCAGGCTCCTTGAAGAAGGACACCTCCCCGCCGAGATCGCGGAGCTGCGGCACCGACGCGAGCAGCTCGGCGACCTGCTGCGGCCCGATCTCCGCGCGCCGGAACGTCTGCTGCCACTGCGGCGACGGGATCGACGCCGCGTTCGGCGCGCCGTGGCAGCACCGGAAGCCGATGTCGTCGCCCGACGCGCTCGGATCGACCGCCGCGCGGCGCGCGCACCGATGATCCACGCCGCTCGCGCTCGCCGTGGCCCCTCGCACGGCGGCGGCCTTGGGCTGGAGGTCCTCGATCGGCGCGACGTCGCTCGCGGTCCACTCGCGCAGCGCGGCGCCCATGCCGACGACGCCGAACCCGGACGCGCACGACGCCGGCGCCTTGGCGCACGCCGGGTCCCACGCGGCCCCGCCCGCGTAGGGCGTCCCCTCGGGGCCCTTGCACGCGCGCTCCCACTCGAGCTCGGCGCACAGCCGCCCGCCGGCCTGCTGGCAGAGCTCCGAGGCGCGCGCCCGCGTCACGCCGGTGAGCGGAGCCTGCGCGGGGTCGTTCGGGTACAGGTAGCGATCGATGGTGAAGCCGCCCAGCTCGATGTCGAGCAACGCCGGCTCGAGCGTCGGATCGCGCCCCTTGTCCCCGGGCGTGCTGCCCGCGACGAGCTTCCCGGCGGGGATCTCGATGCGCGCGGGCCCCGCCGCCGCGGCGCCGGCCTGCGGCATCGCGCTCGCGGCGGGCGACTCGTTCTCGGCCGCCTCGAGCACCTTCCCCGGCGGCGCGGGCGTCACCGGCGGGCCTCCGTCCGCGCGCCTCTCCCCGGCCTGCTGCTGCTGCTGCTCCGCGCGGTCGCAGCCGGACCCTCCGGTGATGCCGGCGGCGACGAACAGGATCAGGGCAACGGCGGGCGTCCTCGTCGGCACGGTTCCTCGAAAGCGCTCCGCCTTATGTCGCAGGACCCCTCGCCCGTCAAAGTGCGCGCGCTATGCTGGCCGGGATGGGGCAGGGCGTGAGCGACGCACCGGATCCGATGGCCTCGCAGATGGCGCAGCTCCTCGCCAGCAGCGATCTCGACGAGCTGCGCGAGATCGTGAAGCGGTGGGTCGCCGAGGCGCCGACCGAGGGCGTGCGGCGGCACTACCAGGAGCTCGGCGGGCGCCTCATCGACCTCAAGGCGGCGCTCTCCGAGAACCCTGTTCAACCCACGGTCGCGGAGCTCGAGCAGGCGCTCACGATGATGCTCCGGCTCGCGGCCTCGAGCCCGAGGACATGAGCCGCCGGTGATGCTCGCCGACTTCCCTCCGTGGTTCCTGCGCGCCTTCGCGCTCTGCTTCGGCCTGCTCTGGGGGAGCTTCCTCAACGTCGTCATCCACCGCGTCCCGCGCGAGCTCAGCGTCGTCCGGCCGGGCTCGCGCTGCCCCGCGTGCGGCACGCCGATCCGCGCCTTCGACAACATCCCCGTCCTCAGTTACCTCCTGCTGCGCGGTCGCGCCCGTTGCTGCGGCGCGCCGGTGTCGCCGCGGTATCCGCTCGTCGAGGCGGCGGGCGGCGTCCTGTCGCTCGCGATCGTCGAGCTCATCATCCTCCAGCTCCCCTGGTCGACGCCGATCCTCCACGCGCTCGCCACGTACACCGCCGATCTCGCGCTCGCGCTCGGGCTGCTCGCGGCGACGTTCATCGACCTCGAGCACATGTACATCCCCGACGCGATCACGATCGGCGGCGCGGTGCTCGGCGTCGCCACCGCGTCGCTGCGCTCGATGGGCTTCACCGACGCGCTCCTCGGCGCGGCCATCGGCTTTTCCGTCGTCTGGCTCCCGTTCGTCGTGCTCTACCCGCGGATCCGCGGCGGCCGCGTGGGCATGGGGCTCGGCGACGCGAAGCTCCTCATGCTGGCGGGCGCCTGGTTCGGCTGGGGGGGCGCCCTCTTCGTGCTAGGCGCCGGCGCCATCCAGGGCTCGATCGTGGCGATCGGCATGCTGCTCCTGCGCGGGAGCATCGAGGAGCCCGAGGCGGTGCGCCTCGAGCGGGAGCAGATCCGCGCCGAGCTCGCGGCGATGTCCCCCGAGGAGCGCGCGGCCGCCGAGAAGGAGATCGCGCAGGATCCGCTCGCGGAGGCGCCCGGCGAGGGGTTCGGCCAGGCCCGCATCGCGTTCGGCCCGTTCCTCGCGCTCGCGACGCTGGAATGCCTGCTCGTCGGCCGCGACGTCCTCGACGCGTATTTCTCATGGATCGACGCCGGATGAAGGCCCAGCTCCGCCGCGCGCTCGGGGCCCCGATCGCGCTGCTCCTCGCCCTCGCGGGCTGCGGCAGCTCGCTCCCGCTGCCTCCGACCGGCCCCCACCTGCCGAGCGAGCCCGCGGTGGTCGTGCCCTATCCGCCGCCCCCGGCGCGGGTCGAGATCCTCTCGCCGCCCGAGGAGCCGGGCCTCGTCTGGATCGACGGCGAGTGGCAGTGGCGGAGCCGCCGCTGGGCGTGGCAGCCGGGGCGATGGGAGGCCGTCCCGCCGGGCGGGTATTTCGCTCCCACCGCCACCGTACGCCGCTCCGACGGATCGCTGGTGTGGTTCGCCGGGGTGTGGCACGTGCCCGGCAAGAAGTGATCGACGCCGCGGCCGTGCGATGGAAAGTCACCCCGTGCCGAGGGGCTCGACGCCCGCGCCCGCCGCCTGGCCGGCGCCGGCGAGCCAGCTCGGCGCGCCGTCCCCTGCACGGATCCATGAGCTCAGCCCCATGATGCTTGCCTGGTCGTTCGCAGCGCGCACACCCGACGAAATCGCCCGACTCCTCCGCGCTCTCGGCAAGCACCGGTACGTGCGTGAGGTCGATCATCGGCTCCACTGGTCCGTCGATCACGCCCTCGCCGAGCTGCCGGAGTTCGCGCCGCCCGCCGCCGAGTTCCAGGCGCGCCTGAAGAGAGAGCGCGGGATCGAGCTCGGCTCGCGCGATCCTTCGCTGTGGCGAGAGGCGAAGACCGAGGAGGTGATCGCGGCGCTCACGGCCTTCTGGACCCCCGACGAGGCGGCGGAGCGCTACCGGGGCCGCCTGCTCGAGGCGCTCGCGCGGACGGGCCTCCCCGAGGCCACCCACGCCCCCTTCGCGTCGGCCCCGAACGACCCTCCGCACCCGGAGCTCGTGCTGCTCGACTGGGAGCTCTACCCCGTGGACGAGCTCGATGCGGACCGGCACGCCGGGGCGCTGGCCGCCATGGAGGAAGCCGAGGAAGAGGTGAGCGCGTCGGCGCCGATCTACAACGAAGGCCCCGCCCTCGCGGCGCCCGAGCTCTGCGGGGGGGCGCCGAACGGGCTGCTCGAGGACGACTTTCTCGTGTGGTCGGACGGCCCCTACAGCTACTCGGATTACGTGTTCCGCGGGGTCGCGAAGGCGGCCAAGCTCGTCGAGCCGCCCACGGGCTACAGGGATCTGTAAGCGCGTCCGTCGCGTCAGTACGGATCGGGCTTCGGCGGCGGGAGGGGCGGAGCCTCCTCGGCGGGTGAGGCGAGGGGCGGAGCCACCTTGGCAGGGGGCGCGACGGGCTGCGCGGTGGCCTTGGCCGCGGGGGAGGGGGCCGGCCCCTTCTGCGCCTGGTAAAGCGTCACCTCGAGCTCGATGTCCCTGTCGAACACGAGCATCCGTCGCTGCGCGACGTGGCCTGGAGCGGAGATCTCGATCCGGTGCGCCGCGCCGTCCTTGATGAGCTTGCCATCGAAAGGATTCGAGGGGAGCGCTACCCCGTCGACGAGGATCTGCGCGCTGGTCGGGCTCGCCTTGATCGACGCGCGGAGGAGCGCAGCGTCTGCCCCCGCGCGTCGGGCGCTGCTCTCGGCTGCCGGCGGCGAGAGCTCGGCGCTCGGCAGCGTCGGCGCAGGCGGTGCGCTCTGGGCCGGCGGCGCGGTCATGCGGGCGCTCTGCCGGCCCGGATCGCGCACCTTCAGGTACAGCGTCGCGGCACCGATCAGCGCGATGACCGCTGCGGACGCGACGAGCGGCAGCCGCGAGCGCCGCGGCGCCGGCGCGGGCTGAGCGGCGGGGGCGGGCTCGGTCCGCACGACGGCGTGGAGCGTCGCCTGCGGCGGGCTCGAGCGGTGGAGCGGACGCGCAGGCGTCGAGGGCGAGGAGGTCGTGATCGCCCCCTCATCCGAGGAGGGATAGGAGTCGAGCGGCTCGCGCATCGGCAGCGAAGGCAGCTTCGACGCGCGGCCGGCGAGCTCCGCGCCCCCCGCGTCGGGGCCGTGCTCCCGCAGCTGCTTGAGCTGGCGATCGATGATCGCCCGGATCTCGGCCCGCTCGTGGGCGAACAGCTCGCCCATGAGCTCGCCGACCTGCTCGGCCGCCACCTGCTCTCTCAGGCGCTCCGCGTAGCGATCGAGCTCCGCGCGCAGATCGGCGGCCGTCGAATAGCGCCGGTTGGGCGAGTGGGCGAGCGCCTGGGCGCAGATGCGCGCGAGCTCGAAGGGCACGTCGGGGCGGGCGGACCGCACGTCCGGGATGTCCCGCATCAGGCGCGAGATGATCTGCGGATCCGTCAGGCCGCGCCAGAGGCGGCGGCCGGTGAGCACCTCCCAGAGGATGACGCCGGCCGAGAAGAGGTCGGCGCGCCGATCGATCTGGGAAGAGTGCGAGAACGCCTGCTCCGGCGCCATGTACGCGACCTTGCCCTTCAGCGTGCCGGCCTGCGTCTCGACGACGCGGTGTGCTGCGAGGGCGATCCCGAAATCGACGATCTTCACCTGACCGTCGTACGTGATGAAGATGTTGTGGGGGCTGACGTCGCGATGCACGACGTGGAGCGGCGTCCCGTCGTAGTCGACGAGCTCGTGGGCGTAGTGGAGGCCGGCCAGCACCTCGCTGAGGATCCACAGCAAGACGGCGAGCGGGATCGCGCGCTCCCGCTCGCGCGCGCGGGAGATCACCCGGCTGAGCGGCTGCCCGTCGAGGTACTCCATGGCGATGAAGTACTCGCCGTCCGCGAGGCCGATCTCGTTGGTCTGCACCACGTTGCGGTGGTTCAGCCGGGCGGCGAGGCGGGCCTCGTCGAGGAGCATGTCCCGGAACTCGGGCTCGTCGGCGATGTTGGGCCGCAGGCGCTTGATGACCTGCAGCTTGCTGAAGCCTGCCGGCCCCACCGCGACCGCCAGGTGCACGTCCGCCATGCCCCCGTGCCCGAGCGTCGCGATGAACCGATACTTGCCGAGGCTGCGCGGGTCCCGGTCGGAAGGGGAAAGCGGCACCTCCGGCGGCGCATCCCGGCCGGCGGGGGTCGGCGCGTCGCGCTCCGGGCGCCGCATGGGGACCGTCGGCGGGGGCTCGGCGGACACAGGGACGGGCAGCTGCGTGGACCGCAGGGTCCGAGCGTCGATCGCAGTCTGCACATGCTCCGGCGGGCCCGAGGCGGCGAGCTCGTTGCTGCGAGCGGAGTCCACCGCCCAGTCAGCCTCGTCGTTCGTACCCTTGGGCTCGCTCACCGCAGAATGGTCCTGATCCAGCGACGTCCAGTCAAGCTGGCGGCAGCGCGGGCAAGCGCTTGCACCGCATCGGGCGGGCGCCGAACGCCTCGCCCATGACGGCGAGCCGGCGTCCAGCCCAGAACCGCAGCCCTGACCACCGCCGGGCCGCCCGCGCCGGAGCGCGCAGCCGCCCTCGCGCGCCGGACGAGCGCGCGCCCTGAGCGCCGCCGGACAGAAGCGCGTAGCAGGATCGCCTCGCCCTCAGCAACCCGACGCGGCGCCTGCTATTGTAAGAAATATCACTCGCGGCGAGGTTCCTGTACCTGGGGGGAGGATGTGAGAAGCTCGCCCTGACTTGCGCACCATTTCTCGTGAAGAGGTAGCCGATGCCCTGTGACTCGATTCCGCGGCGCTTGCTGGGTCAGGCGAAGGCGCGGCCCGAGGCTCCAGCCCACTACGTCAAGGAGGGGGGGTTCTGGAGGATGACCAGCTTCCGGGAGTACGCGAGCGAGGTGCGGCGCGCCGGCAAGTCGCTCATCGCGCTCGGCGTCGCGCCCGGCGACAAGCTGAGCCTCCTCGGCTTCAACCGGCCCGAGTGGGTGGTGCTCCACGTGGCCGGCATGGCGATCGGGGGCGCTCCCGCGGGCATCTACACGACGTGCTCGCCCGAGGAGGTGCGCCACGTCGTGCACCATTCGGCCTCGAAGCTCGTGCTGGTCGAGAACAGGGGCCAGCTCGAGAAGGTCCTTCGCCAGTGGGATCGCCTGCCGCAGCTCTCGTGGGTGGTGCTGATGCGGGGCGCGGCGCCGGAGGGCGATCCGCGGGTGCTGTCGTGGGACGAGTTCCTCTCCCGGGGCAGCCGGATCTCGGACGAGCTGCTCGAGCAGCGGCTCGACGCGCTCGAGCCGCGGGGGCTCGCGACGCTGCTCTACACCTCCGGGACGGTGGGGCCGCCGAAGGGGGTCATGCTGAGCCACGAGAACCTCACGAGCTCGGCTGACCTGGCGGCGCGCATCCTCCCGGTCTTGCCCTGGGACATCGGCCTGTCCTACCTGCCGCTGTCGCACATCGCCGAGCAGATGTTCACGATCCACATCCCGGCCTCGGTCGGCGCGGCCGTGTACTTCGCCGAGTCGATGGAGGCGCTCGCGGACAACCTCAGGGAGGTGCGTCCGACCGCCTTCTTCGGGGTCCCGCGCGTCTGGGAGAAGATGAGGGCCGGGGTCGAAGCGAAGCTCTCCGGGGCGAAGGGCCTGCAGAAGCTCTCGCTCGAGCAGGCGCGGCGCGTCGGCCTCCAGCACAGCGAGCTCCGCGCGCGGGGCGAGAAGCCGGGGCCGTTGCTCGCGCTGCAGCACCGCCTCTTCGACAAGCTTGTCTACTCGAAGGTGAAGGCGGCCCTGGGGCTCGGCCGGGCGCACGTGTGCAGCAGCGGCGCGGCCCCCATCGCGAAGGAGCTCCTCGAGCTCTTCGCGTCGCTCGATTTCCTGATCACCGAGGTCTACGGTCAGTCGGAGGTGACCGGCGCGACGACCTACAACCTGGCGGGCAGGACGAAGCTCGGCTCCGTCGGCCCCGTGGTGCCGGGGCTGGACGTGAGGATCGCCGACGACGGCGAGATCCTCGTGAAGGGGCCGACCGTGTTCCTCGGCTACTACAAGGACGAGGAGGCGACGGCGCAAGCCCTCGTCGACGGCTGGCTCCGCTCGGGGGATCTCGGCAGGTTCGACGAGGAGGGGTTCCTCCACATCACCGGGCGGAAGAAGGAGATCCTCATCACGGCCGGCGGAAAGAACGTCTCTCCCAAGAACATCGAGGAGGCGCTGAAGCGCCACGCTCTCATCGCCGAGGCGGTGGTCGTCGGCGACGGGCGCAGGTTCCTCACGGCCCTGCTCGTGCTGGCGCCCGACGCCGTGAAGCGCTTCGCGGCCGAGCGCGGGCAGAGCGGCGATCTCTCGCGCGCGTCGCCGGAGATCCAGGAGGCCGTGCAGCGGGCCGTCGACGAGGTGAACGGCCAGCTCGCGCAGGTCGAGACGATCAAGAAGTTCTCGATCCTGCCGCGCGGCTTCACCATCGAGGACGGCGAGCTCACGCCGACGCTGAAGATCAAGCGGCGCAACGTGAGCCAGAACTTTGCGCGCGAGATCGAGGCGATGTACGCCGAGTGATCATGCGCAACGAGCCTGCTACCGCCGTCTCTTTCGACTTTGGCCAGACCCTGGTGGAGCTCGACACCGGGCTGCTCTCCGCCCGCCTCGCGGAGCGGGGCATCGCCGCGTCCGGGGAGCAGCTGGACGGGGGGGTCGACGAGGGATGGCGCGCCTACAACGACGCGATCCTGCGCGGGCTCGGCGGGCACCCGTGGAAGATCATGATGCGTCGCCTGCTCGAGGCGGGCGGCGTGCCGGCCGGCGCGCTCGACGCGGCGGTCGACTGGCTCTGGACGGAGCAGCCCCGGAAGAACCTCTGGCGCCGGCCGATCGCCGGGATGATCGACGTCGTGGTCGAGCTCAGGCGGGCCGGCGTGCCGGTCGCGGTGCTGTCGAACTCGGAGGGCCGGCTCGCCGAGCTGGTCGAAGAGCTCGGCTGGTCTGCGCACTTCGTGGCGGTCGCGGATTCGGGGCGGCTCGGGTTCGAGAAGCCGGGCAGGGAGATCTTCGCGTGGACAGCCGAGCGCCTCGGCGCGCCGCTCGCCGCGGTGGTCCACGTGGGCGACTCCCTCGCTGCAGATGTCGACGGCGCGCTCGCGGCAGGAATGCGAGCCGTCTGGTTCAAGGGCGATCCGCAGCGGGCGGCGCAGATGCCCCACGCCGAGCGCGTGGCCGTGTGCGACGGCGCGGGCGCGCTGCGCGGCGCGCTCAGGACGTTCGGCGTGCGCTTCTAGGCGGTCCACCTTCGTGCGCCAGCACGAGGCTCCGCGCTCGCGGGCCCGTCAGGCGGGCGGTGGTCCGCAAGGGCGCAGCCGACGTGCAAGGCCACCGCGGGCCGCGCTCCACCGGCGCCCTCCTTCTGTGAGCACGAACGTCCCGGAAGGCGCCTTCGCCCCGCGCGCGTCGCGCGCGCTTCTCTCCGGGATCTCCTCGCCCTGCTGCCCCGCGCCGGTGCGCCGGTCTCCGGATCGTGCAGCCGATGCACGTCTTTCGGGTGGTTCGGGCATTGCTGGAGACCGGCTCACGATGGTCGTCAAGGATGCAAGCATCGAAGAAGAGCCCGTGCTCGGGGAGCGGCAAGCGAACGTTCCCGCCGTCTTCCCTCGCGTCCTCCGCGAGGCCCGCCGCGCGGACGAGCGGCTTGTCTCGCTCGTGCACGAGCGCCCCGTGGCCACGCTGTGCGTGGTGGCCGCGGTGGGCTACCTGATCGGACGGGTCGTTACACGGCTGGGTTGAGGAGGTCACCATGACGGAAAGCGAGGTCGAGGCGACACGGGAGCGCGAGGCGCGGGAGAAGGTGAACGACGCGCTCGGTCGGCTCGACGCAACGGAGGTCACACGGGCGGTCTCGGCGTTCGCGCGGGAAAACCCGCATGTAGCGATCGCTGCGGCGGCTGGGCTCGGGTTCCTGCTCGGTGGGGGCCTGACGCCGCGCGTGCTCAGCAGGCTCGGGTCCTTCGCGACCCGCAGCTATGTCAAGAGCACCTTCGCTCAGGCGGTCGGAACCTTCCTCGACGAGCAGGCGCGATCCCAGGAACAGCTCGGATCGTCGCCCTGACCCCCCCACCACCTGCGCGTGCGCCTCCGGCGGCACCTGCGCCGCGTCTTGCGGGATGCGCGCCGCCCCACGTCGCACCCGTCGTGCGGAACCTCGGCCAGGACAGCTCTCGACGGCCGCCCCGGGCGCGCGCACCGGGACGCGCGCCCGGGGCGGGCCGCTGGCGCGAGGCGTCGCCTCGGCCGCTGCGCGCCGGTCGTCCACGAGGTCGCGCCGCGCCGGGCGAGCGTCCATCAGGCTTGACGGCTGTACGCCTTGCGGATGCGCCGACCGCCGCTCTCGCTCAGCACCTCTTCGACGCTGCGGGACACGTCGGGCAGACACCGGACGGAGAGCACCGCGCCGCCGCCCGTGCTGCCGGTCTCGTCGAGCCGCCGCGCCTCGTACTCGGGCAAGCGCGCGCCGAGCACGGCGCCCAGCAGGGTGCCGGCCGCGCCGGCGGCGCCCGCTCCGGCGAGGCACGCGACGAGGGGCCCCGCCAGGAACGCATCGAGCCTCGGGATGATCAGCGCGCCTCCCGCCGTCATCGCGGCGAGCGCGCCCCCGAGGAGCCCTCCGATCACAGCGCCCAAGGCGGCCCCTTCGGACGCCTTGCTGTGGATCGTCAGCTCGATCTCGCCCAGACGGGAGTGCGGCTTGGGCACCATGCTGATGTCCTCGGCGGCGACGCCCAGGGCGAGGAGGCGGCCAAGCGCGCCCGCGGCTTCCGTGCGGCCTGGGAAGAATGCAGTGAGCGTCCGGTAATACATCATTCGACGAGGGCCCCTGTGACGCGCTTCGCGAGGTGGCTCGTTCAATCCATCTGCTCTCGGAAAAGCATCGCTTGTGCCGCTCGGGCTGCGCAGATGTCGCTCGGCCGCCGGAAAGCGTTCGGGAAATGATGGAAGGCGCCGCGCCGCGCTGGGACGGTGCGGCGCCTTCGCGCCCTGCTCCGGGGGCTCGCTCAGCGAATGCCGAGGTCGTTGGCGAACGAGCGCTCCCCGGGGGTCGCGCTGGTGCTCTCCTGGATCTCGTCCTGAGCCCGCCGCGCGGCGCCCAGGGCGCGATCCTTGACCTTCTCGGCGCGCTCGCGCAGCCGGCCTGTGCTGTCGCGCAGCCGGCGGCGCGCCTCGTCACCCGAGGTCGGCGCGACCAGGACGCCGACCCCGACGCCGACCGCGACGCCGAGGCCGAGGCCGATCGAAACGGGAACGATCCAGTCGAGTGAGCTCCTTCTCCTGTAGGGGAACATGTCGGCCATGTAATAGACGAGATCGGTTGCCTTCATTGTGGCTCCGTCGGTTCGCACAGCGTTCGGGGCGCGCGCATCGCGTATCCCTCAGCGTGGATTCACGTGGCTGGAACAGTGACCGGCGGGACGTGAGGCAGCGCGCATGCCAAGGGCATATTGCGCACGGAGGGAGCAGGGCGCGCGGGCGCCCTGCCGTGGATACGAGCGCGGTGCGAGGAGCGCCGCTGCGCTAGCGGCAGAAGCCGTCGACGCAGACCCCGCCGTCGCTGCAGGACGTCTCGGGCTCGCATTCGCCGCCGAGGTTCTCGCTCGATCCGCACACCTGATGCACGCCGGAGAACGTCGTCACGGTCCTGCACTCGCTCAGCGAGGGCGACTGGTTGTCGCAGGCGTTCGGGTTCGGCTGCTCGCACGAGATGTAGCAGCTGTGGTGCAGGCAGATCGACCCCGGCGCGCAGACGTCCTGCGCGCCATCCTCGCCGCACACGAAGTTGCTCGACTGATTCGGGATGCAGCCGTTCTCGACCCAGACGTCGCCCTCGGGGCAGTCGGCGCCGTCGCTCCTCGGAACGCAGGCGCCGTCGACGCAGACGGCAGCGGGGCCGCCGCAGTCGTCGGTGATGACGCAGGGCTGCGCAGGCTGGGAGCAGATGCCGAGGGTTGCGTCGCAGCGGTAGCTGCCGGGGCAGTCCGCGTCCTCGCTGCAGGCCGGCGTGCATTTGCCCTCGACGCACTTGTCGTTGACCGGACACTGGGTCTGGTCGAAGCACTGGTCCTGAGGCGCGGTGCAGACGCCGCTCACGCAGAGGTAGTCAGCGCCGAGGCCGGCGCAGTCGGCGTCGGCGCCGCACGCGGCCGGGGTCGCCGGGACGCAGGTCGCAGCGTCGCCGTTGCCTTCGCAGACATAGCCGTGGATGCACCCGAGGGGCTCGCCGCTCGGGAGGACCTGATCGCAGCTGCCGGGCTGGCACGTGCCGTCCGGCGCGCAGGTCTCGCCCTCGGCACAGTCGTCGGGGTTGCCGCAGTACACCGCGTCGCCGCCGCCCCCTCCGCTGCCGCCTCCTCCGCCCACCCCGGAGGAGCCGGTCGCGACGCACGAGGCGGTGTGATCGTCGGCGATCACGCACTCGAAGCCGCCGCTACACCCCCATGTGGTGCAGTCGCCGACGTGGCATTCGTTGTCATCGCCGCAGGTCTCGTTGACCCCGCAGTCGGCCGGCTCCTCGCAGCCGTTCGAGCTCGGGACGCCGGGCCCGCAGTCCTCGGCATCACAGAAGTAGTGGCTGTCGGCGTCATCGTAGATGGGGCAACCCGCGAGGAGGGGCGCCAGCACGCTCGCGAGACCCAGCAGAGTAAGTCGCTTCATTCACCGTCTCCCGAAGGCATTCGGCCGCCCGGCGTCGAGGGGCGGCGCCCTCGCGCGTGACGGTCGCGACCGGACGAGCGTAGCAAGCGACATGCCCCGAACAAGCCCGGCGAGGCGCGGCAAATTTCGGCCGCTCGCGCCCGCGCCGTGAAGCCGCGTTCACGTCGGGATGTGGCCACGCGCGGCGCGACGCTGCGCGGCCCATGCGCCGCGCCTCGCGGAGGCCGGTTCGCAGCGACCGGGCAGGATGGCGCGGCGCGGCGCGGACCGCCTGGGGCGCGCAGGGGAACCCGTGCTACCGTTCCGCCGAGTTCCGGGCGGCCACCTCCGAACGAGGGATCCCGGCAGGCTCGCGCCTGTGGGCCAGCCGTTCGCGAGGACACGGGGACCGGTCGAGCAGATGGATGTCACCTGCGAGCGTTGCAGCACCGAATACGAGTTCGACGACGCGCTCGTGTCGGAGCGCGGTACGACGGTCAAGTGCACGAACTGCGGCTACCAGTTCAAGGTGCGCCGCACCGGCGGCGCCCTCCCCGAGAGATGGGTGGTGCGCACCCTCGGCGGCAGGGAGCTCGAGTTCAAGATGCTCCGGGAGCTCCAGGCGGCGATCGCCCAGGGCCAGATCACCCGCGATGACGTGATCTCGCGCGGCAACGCGCGGCCGCGGCGGCTCGGGTCGATCGCGGAGCTGGAGCCGTTCTTCAAGGGCCCAGGCAGCGTGGTCATGGCCGGGACCGCGCTGGGCATCGGCGGGCCTTCGCCGCTGGCCGGCCGCCCGAGGTCGCTGACGCCGCAGGGGCTCGGCGGCCCAGCGCCGGCGCAGACCGAGGTCTCGATCGCGATCCCGCTCCCGCGCGCGGAGCCCAGCGAGGAGGCCGGCCCCGAGTCCGTCCACGAGGCCGAGACGATCGTGCGGGACGTGCGGGAGGTCCAGTCCGCGAAGGAGCGCCCCTCGCCGCGCCGCGCGACGATGCCCGCGGTCTACGAGCCCGACGCCGGCGCTCCGGCGCAGGCGATGCTCAAGCCGAGCGCGCTGCCCGGGGTCGTGGTGCCGCCGGAAGAGGCGCCGCCGCTGCCGGACGCGCACCCCGCGCGCCGGCATGAGCCGCGGACGCTCCGCGGCGCCGGGGTCGCCGAGGTGCGCCACGGCAGCGTCAAGCCCGGGGCCGCCGACGCCGGCGGCGAAGCGTCGGGGCGGGCTGCCGGGCTCGCTCCGCTGCGGATCCCGAACAGCGTCCCGCCGCCGCGCATCGAGCGCGCGGCCGCGTCTGCTCCCGCCGACGGCCAGGGAGAAGACGGCCCCGCGGCGAGGCGCGGCGGGGCGCCGCGCGCCGCCACGGAGGATCGCGCAGCGCGGAGGGCGGGGGCGCCGATGCCGCTTGTGTCGCCCGCCGACCCCGACGGGGGGCCCTCCTACGCCGACGAAGGGGACGGGGAACCGCGGTTCACCTCGCTGCCCATGAGGAGGACCGGGATCGCGCGGTGGATCGTCGGCCTCATCGTCATCGGCCTCATGGTGGTGAGCGTCGCGACCCTCGGACCGAAGTACCTCAAGCCGGCCGCCCAGGCCCGGCCGACGACGAGCGACGATCGCGTCGCGACCCTGCTCGCCGACGGCGAGCGGAGCCTGACGGAGGGGGATCTCGAGACGGCGAGGGACAAGCTCGTCAAGGCGAGCGCGCTCGCCGAGGACGACCCGCGGGTCGCCGTGGCGCTGGCCCGGGTCGAGACGGTGAACGCGGACATGCGGTGGCTGCGGCTGCAGCTGCTCGCCGAGGACGATCCGGATCTGGACACGATGCGCCACGAGCTCCAGAGCGCGATCGACCGCGCTGGCAAGGCGGTCGAGCACGCGCGGCGCGTCGCGCCCGAGGACGCCGAGGTGAACCGTGCCGCGATCGATCTGCTCCGCATGCAGGGGGACCTCGCCTCGGCGCGGCAGCTCGTCGGCGCGATCTCGGCCGAGAGCGCGCAGCCGGAGAACGCCCTCACGCTGGCCGCGCTCGATCTCGCGGAGGCCCAGCCGAGCTGGGCCGTGAAGCGGCTCCGGGCGGCGGCGAGCATCGAGCAGATCCCCGGGCGGGCGCGGGCGCTCCTCGTGGTCGCGCTCGCGCGGTCCGGCGATCTCGCGGCCGCGCGCGTCGAGAACGAGCGTTTGCTCGCCACGAGCCGGCCGCACCTGCTCGCGCGCCCGCTCCGGGCCTTCATCGACCGGATCGAGAAGGCGCAGGACAAGCCGAGCGGCGGCGCCGAGCCGGCCTCGAGCGCGCGCCCGGAGAGCCCTCCGGCGGGCGCTCCCGACCCGAGCCCGTCGGCCGCGCCGGCGCCGCCGGGGCGCGTCCGGCGGGGGCCGGAGCCGGACGACGGCCGCGTGCCGGACGACTATGTCGCCCCGGGCGGCACGATCGACACGAGCGACCTTCCCGGCGTGCACCCGCCGCCGACTGCCTCGCCGAGCACGACAGCGCCGGCGATCGACACCTCCGATCTGCCTGGAATCAAGCATGAGTAAGCGCCGAGCTCGACGGATGCGGTGGGCCGGTGCCGGCGTCCTCGCGGTGGCAGCATCGATGGCAGGGTGCACCGGGAGAGAGCGGGCGGCGTCGCTGCCGGCGCCGCCTGCCGGGCGCCTCGACGAGCCGGCGGTCATCGAGATCGATCTCTCGCGCGGGCTCCCCGAGAGCGCATCGGCGTCGCTCTTCGGCCCGCCCAGCGGCAGGACGCACGCGCAGCTCGTGCAGTCGTTGCGGGCGCTCTCCGAGGCCGAGGGCGCGAAGGGCTTCCTCGTGCGGCTCGGGAGCGCGCGCCTCGGGTTCGCGCGCGCCCACGAGATCGGCCGGATCCTCGGCGACATCCGCGCGGCGGGGCGGCCGGTCGTGTGTCACGCGGACGAGTACAACAACGCGACGATGCTGCTGGCGGCCGCCGCCTGCAGCAAGCTCTGGCTGAGCCCGGCCGGGCAGGTCGACACGGTGGGGATCGCGGCGCAGCTGGTGTTCGCGAAGGGGCTCCTCGACAAGCTCAACGTGGACGTCGACTTCCTTCAGGTGGGGAAGTTCAAGGGCGCGAGCGAGCCGTTCACGCGCGAAGGGGCGAGCCCCGAGGCGCGTCAATCGCTCCAGTCGGCGCTGGGCGGGCTGCGTGAGGCGTGGCTCTCGGGCATCGTGGAGGGGCGCGGCAAGCAGGAGCTCCGCGAGGCCGTCGAGGACGGCCCGTTCGCCCCGGAGGACGCGAAGGCGAGGGGGCTCGTGGATGAGCTCGGCGATCTCGAGGCCGCGATCGAGGACGCGAAGAAGCTCTCCGGCACCGAGGTCTCCGTGCCGCGGTTCGGCGGTGCCCCGCGCGACCCGAGCCTCTCGCGGAGCCTCGTGGA
The DNA here is from genome assembly GCA_025924095.1 of Sorangium sp. Lineage (GTDB taxonomy): Bacteria > Myxococcota_A > Polyangia > Polyangiales > Polyangiaceae > Sorangium. Next base: position 5,354 of record JAICEP010000021.1, on the reverse strand, counting down.
CGTGTTCCGCTCGATCTCTGGGGCGAGCACGCTGGGCACGCCGCACGTGGCGGTGGTCCCGGCGATCGGCGGCATCACCATGACCGCCCGCGGGATGCCGCTCGGCTCGTCGGACGGGATCGGCGAGCGCGAGCTCGGACGGATCATCACGCGCCTCACGAAGGACACGAGCACGAAGGCGGTCGTGCTCCGGATCGACTCGCCCGGCGGGTCCGCGCTGGCCTCGGATCTGCTCTGGCAGAAGCTGATGCGGCTGCGGGAGGAGAAGCCGCTGGTCGTGTCGATCGGCGGCATGGCGGCGAGCGGCGGCTACTACCTCGCCTGCGCCGGCACCAAGGTCCTCGCCGAGCCGACGAGCATCATCGGCTCGATCGGCGTCGTGGGCGGCAAGTTCGCCGTCGGGAAGGCGCTCGCGGAGATCGGGATCAACGCAGAGACCGTCGCGGCCAACCCGGATCCGGAGCGGGCGGCGCGCGCGGCGTACATGTCGGCGCTCACGCCCTGGGACGAGCCCACCCGCGCCCGCGTGCTCGCCTCCATGGAGGCGGTTTACGACCTGTTCCTGAAGCGCATCACGGCCGGACGGAACCTCCCGCTGGAGACGATCGCGCCGTCCGCGGAGGGACGGATCTTCGGCGGGGTCGAGGCCCAGGGGCGCTCGCTCGTCGATGAGCTCGGCGGGCTGGAGCGGGCGGTAGCGCTCGCGCGCGAGCTCGCGAAGCTGCCCGCGGACGCGCCGGTCGAGATCGAGCAGGACGATGGAGGGCTGCTCGAGCTCCTGGCCGGCGGCGACGAGACCGGCGAGAGCGCCGCGCGGACCCCGGACCGCGCGGCGCTCAAGGAGCGCGCGCGGGAGGCGATGGCGGGGGCCCTGCTGCCCGAGTGGCTCGGCGTCGCGCCGGAGGTAGGCACCTTTGCTGCCGCGATGGCGCCGCTCCTGGCCGGAGAGAGGGCGCTCACGGTGTTACCGTTCGCGGTGACGCTCCGGTAGGGCGCGAGATCGCACCGGAAGATTGGCCTTGTACCTCGGTCGTTCTGGTAGGCTGATCGGGTTCAGAATACCCGAAGCTGGTTGCCGAAATGAGCTCTTCACCTCCGGAACGGGCAGCATCAGCGTCGGGCGCGCGGAGGACGCTGCATTCGCCGGAGCTGATGGAGCCAGCGGGGCCCGCCTCTGCGGGGCAGCTGGTCATCGGGGGGAGTCGATCCGTCGCGCCGGTCTCGCGCCACCGCGGCCCGCGCGCTGAAGAAGCCTACTGGCGCGCGCGCGTGGACGACCGCCGCGCCGCCGGCGACGCCCGTGGGGAGCGCGAGGCGGCCCTCGCCCTCGCGAGGATCCTCGCCGCGCGCGGCGTCGAGCTCGACAAGGCGGCGGCGCTGGCTCGCCGAGCGCTCTCGCTGGGCGACGACCCCGCGATGAGGGGCGAGCTGGCCGGCTGGCTGGCGGGGCTGGGCGAGCCAGCCCTGGCCGCGGCGGCGCTGCGCGGTCTCCGCGATGACGCGCAGCCGCCCGGCGCGACGGCGCGGGTGCTGGTGAAGATCGCCGTGCTCCTGGCGCGCGCCAGCGACGTCGCGGGCGCGGTCGATGCGCTCGAAGAGGCGAGCGAGCTCGCCCCGGACGACGCGATGGCGAGCGAGCTGCTCGGCACGATCGCCGCCTGGGCGTCGGAGGAGGTGTTCCCCACGGTCGCGGCGAAGGCGTACCTGGAGGCGGCCAAGCGGCGCGAGGCCGCGCGGGAGCGGGAGGCGGCGTTCGAGGACCGCCTGCGCGCCTTCGAGATCGCCCCTCACGACGACGTGGCCGCCAAGGCCATGGCCGCCGCGCTGTTCGTGCGCAGCCGGCACGGCGCCGCCGACGAGGTGCTCCGGGCGCACGCCGACGCGCTCGCGGCGCGGGCGTCCGGGGGCGAGGCCTCTGCCCCCTCCGCGCTGCAGCGCGCGATGGCGGTCCACGGCCACCGGCTCCAGGGCGCGACGAACGAGGGAGACTGGGCGCGCGCGGTCGGCTGCGTGCTCGACGCGGGCCTCGACGGCGAGGTCGACGGCGACGCAGCCCGCGTGATCGACGAGGTGATCGAGCAGGCGGGGCTCTACGAGCTCGTGGCCGCGCGGCTCGAGATCAGGTCCGAGCAGCGGGTGGGGGGGCCGAGGGCAGAGGCGTACACGGCGCTTGCGCGGCTCTATGCCGGCCCGCTCGCGAGCCCCGACCGCGCCGTGGAGGCCTGGATCGAGGCCGCCGTGAGCGACTCCAGCAGCGCGGCGGCGCGCTCCGCGCTGCGCGAGCACGCGGCGACCCTGCACGACATGGCGCCCCTCGTCGAGGCGCTCATCCGCATCGGCGAGGGCTCGGAGGCGAGGGCGCGAGAGGACGCGGCGGCGCGGATCGACGCGCTCTCGGAGCTCGCCCGCCTCGCGGAAGAGAAGATCGGCGATCCCGGCCTCGCGCAGTGGGCGTTCGAGACGCTGAAGGACGTCGGCGGCGACCCGGAGCGCTCCGCGGCGGGGCTCCAGCGGATCGCGGAGCGCCTCAAGGCGCAGGACGAGGCGCTCGCCGCGGCGCAGCGAGCGCTCCGCGGCGCGGACGCGGCCGAGGGGCGGATCGACGCGCTCCGCCGGCTCGTCGTGATTTACCGGGGTCGCCCGACCGAGCGCGCCGCCTACGAGGAGGCGCTCGTGGGGCTCTCGCGGGCGCTGCCGACCGACCGCGGCTGCCTCCTGGCGCTCGATCGGCTGAGCCGGCGGACCGGGGGCGGCGCCGCGCTCGACGCGCTGCTGCGCGCGCGGCTGGCCGAGGCGACGCGGCCGCCGTCCTCGGAGGCCGAGGGCGCGCGCTCCGCGAGGTCCGAGGCGATGCGCGTGCCCCTGCTGACGCGGGTCGAGCTGGTGCGCGCCCGGCTGCTCCTGTCGGCGATCGCCCGGCGGCAGGGCCAGGACGCCCGCGCGCTCGACGAGGTGTCGCCGCTGCTCGTCGAGGCGCCGGGGCACCGCGGCGCCGCCAGCGCTGCGCTCGTGCTGGCCACGCGGACCGGGCGCCTGCGAGAGCGCGCCGACGCGATCGTGCAGCTCGCCGCGCCGGTCTGGCCGGCGCTGCGCGCGGTGCTGCTCGCGGTCGCCGCGGCGCTCTACGAGCGGGCGCGCGCCGCGCCGCTCTCGCGCGAGATCGCGGTGCTCGCCTGCGAGGCCGATCCGTCGTGCACGCGCGCCGCGGCCACGCTCGCGTCGATCTTCACGGCGGAGCTCGCCGCCGCCGCGGAGGCAGGCGAGGCGCCTCCGTTCGAGGTCGATCGCGCGGTCGTCGCCGCGATCGAGCGCTCGATCACCACGGTGTTCCCGCGCGGCGCGCTCTGCGACGGCCTCGCCAGGGCGCTGGAGGCGCTGGGTGAGCTGCCGCTCGCGCTCGCGTGGACGCAGCGCTGGCTCGCGCTCCGGCCCGGGTGCCCTCAGGCGACCACGGAGCTCATCCGTCGCGCCGCGGTCGCCGGCGACGCGGCCCGGCTCTCGGACGCGCTCGCGTGGATCCTGGCGCAGCCCAAGCCGCTCGGCGAGATGGCGGCCCCGCTCGCGAGCGCGCTCCACGCCCTCTACGACCTCGATCCCGCCCGCGGCACGGCGCTCGCGAGGCGCTCGCTCGACGTCTTCGGCCCGCAGAACCCGCTCCTGCGCGAGCGGCTGCTGGAGCTCGCGCGCCACGCCGGCGATCCTCACCTCGCCGTGACCGTGCTCGAGCGGTGGCTGGCCGTCGAGATCACGGCGCCGCACGCCCCCGAGCTGATGTTCATGCTCGCCGACTGCCGCCTCGACGGCGGCGACCCCGACGGCGCGGCGCAGGAGCTCGCGCGCGCCGCCGCGGCGGTGGCCGACCCCCAGGAGGTCCTCGCGCGGGTCCAGCGCATCGAGTCGTCGCTGCTCGAGGCGAAGGGGCTGAGCTCCGACGGCGCCATCGCGCTGGTCGAGGCGAAGGCCCGGGCGTTCACCGCCCAGGGCGGCGACGCCGCGGAGGAGGCGGCGGCCTCGTGGCGCGAGCTCGGGAGCCTGCTCTGGGACCTGGCGGAGGATCACCGCGGCGCCGAGGCGGCGTTCTTCCGGGCGAGCGAGGTGGCGCCGAGCCGCGGGGCCGAGCGCTACGCGCGGGACATGTGCGAGTTCGCGGGCGTCGCGGCCGCGATCGACGCGATCGTCGTCCGCGCCGCCGAGGCGCGGGGCGAAGCGGAAGCGCAGCCCGCAGCGGAGGAGAGCAGGTGGTCGGGCGACGTCGGGCCCGAGCGACGCCGGCGCGCCAACCTGCTGATCGAGGCCGCCAACCTCGCGCACGAGCAGGGTCTGCCCGAGCGGGCGCTGGCCACGGCGGCGAGCGCGATCGAGCTCGATCCTCTCCGCGCCGACGCCGTCGCGCTCGTCGAGAAATCGGCCGACGCCGACGGCGGCGTCGCCGTCCTCGACAAGACCTACCGGCTGCTCGCCGACGCGGCCCTGGGCTGCTACGGCCGCCGCGCGGCCCATTACCGCGCGGCGCGGCAGCTGGAGCGGCGCGGCGCCTTCGAGCTCGCGCTCTCGCACGCGGTGGCCAGCTTCGAGGCGGTGCCGACCGAGGGCACCTCGTACGTGCTGCTCGCGCGGCTGGCCGAGCACGCCGGCGAGCCCGCGGAGGCCGTGCGCGCGCTCGAGCGGGTGGCGGCGGCCGCCGATCCGGCGTCGCGCAACGCATGGCTGAAGCGCGCCGCGGCCCTCACCGGCCGCACGGAGGAGGGCCTCCGGCTGCGCCTCGACATCCTGCTCCGCGCGATGGTCGTGCGCCCGGATCCGGCGATCGTCGAGGACGTCGGCGCGGCCATCCGCGATCTCGTCGAGGGCACCGGGCAGCCGGAGGTCGAGGCCATCCGCTTCGACCGCGCGGTCAAGGCCAGCATCGCGAAGCTCGAGGGGCCCGAGGGGGCTCGCGCGGGGCTCGCGATGGCGCGCATCGCCGTCGAGGTCCTCGACGCGCCCGCGCTCGCGCTCGCCGCGATCGAGCGCGCGATGCTCGCCGACGGCGACATCGACGAGTTCCAGACGCTGCTCGACATCGTCGGCGAGCTCGCGCAGCAGACCGAGCCGGCGTCGCACCTCATCGCGGCGGTGTACGCCGCCGCGATGAGGCCGCACTCGAGCGTCGGTCCTGCCCTGCTCCGGTGGGCCAGCAAGCTCGCCGACGCGCTGAGCGTGCCGCCGGTCGCGGCGGCGCTGCTCGTGGAGGCGGCCCGGCGCGCGCCCGAGGACGACGCGCTCGCCTACGAGGCGGAGGCGGCGGTCGCGGCCACCGGCGACGAGGCGCTGACGCGGTCTCTGGACGACGCCCTGCCCGTCGCGCGCCGCCT
>JAICEP010000020.1 GCA_025924095.1 Sorangium sp. | reverse complement strand
CTCGCGCTGATCGCGGCGAGCGGCTCCGCCTCTCGGTCGGGCACCCACGCGATCTCCGGCGCATCGTCGAGCGAGGCCCAGCGCCGTTCCAGCGCGTCGGCCACGGGCGCCGCGCCGTCGCCCTGGAGCGCGGGCAGCTCGACGGTCACGCCCGCGCCGTCCCGCGCGCGGACGGCGGCGTGGAGCGCCTCGATCCAGGCGAGATCGTCGGGCTCCCAGGCGACGGCGCCGCGGATCGTGACCTTGCGCGGGAGCGGCAGCGCGCTGGCCGCGCCGGCCGCGCGGAGCGCCCGCGCGAGCAGGAACCCTGCGCAGCGCGGGTCCACGAGGTGCGCCGCCTGCAGGGCAGCGTCGGCCCGATCGAGGACCGCGGCGACGGCGAGCGCATAGGCGGTGCCGAGCGCCCGCAGATCCGCCGGGGAGGTCCCGGCGCGCCGGAAGCTCCCGAGGGCGCGGTCCAGGGCGTGGGCGAGCGCGACGCGCGCGGCGGGCTCGGCCGGCTGCCGGAGCCGATCCGGCGGCAGCGCGTCGAGGGCGAGCCGCGTGGCGAGGCGGGTCGCCTGCGGGCTCGCCATGGCGACGTCCGGCGCGAGCAGGGCGAGCGCCTCGGAGACGAAGCTCCACCGTGAACGGACTTCCTGATCCGCGGCGCGCGGGTCGCGCAGGTCGAGCGCGGCGAGCTCGCGCTCGACGTGTCGCTCGGTCGGGACGATGAGGAGGGATGTCCTGATCACCACCACGAGACGGCCAGCTGCCGCTCCTGGGAAGCGCAGGCGCCCCACGCGGCAGGACGCTGGGCGGGCGCCGGCGCGCGTGGATGCTCGTCCGGCAAGGGATACCTCACCGCACAGGCTTTACTTCATGCATCCGTCCCCTCGCAACCTCCGCCGGGCGCATGGCTTGTTGAAAAACTCCCGCAGAATGTGGGAATTCTTGTGGGAAGATCGGAAAGCGTGTTGAAAAGCCTGTTGAGAACCACGGACGGTCCGGGCAGCGATCCTCTGTAGGCCTGCGGAATTGCAAGCAACCGGGCGCGCCGTGGCACGCCCGGGGCGCTCCTCGGTTATCAACAGGCTCGGCGGTGCGTGACGGCGTGTCGGCGGCGGCGGGGCTTCACGACGGGAGTCATGAGCCGCCTCGACGGCGGCAGGGGGAAGGCGGGTGGCCTGGGCGCTCTGTCGGCAGATCCCAGTCGGCGGAAGGGAGGCTACCGGCGCGCCATGTCTTTCTGGCGGCGCACGCTGTCGCCATCGGCCGGCGGCCGGTCGGACATGGACTCTGGCGGCGGGGTGGGAGCCGCCGGCGAGCGGTTCTGTTCGCCGGCTTGCGTGACCGGGGCGGAGCCGCTCGGGGCGGTCGCGGGCGCGCTCGCGGCGGCGCCGGGCGAGGCGCCGGGGGCGGCGGCCGTGGTGCTCGCCTGCGCGCTGGCGGGCGCCGCGGCCTGTGCGCGAGTCCGCACCGCGGTCACCGCCTTGTCGGCCGCCCTGGCGAGCTGCGTGGTGACGACCGAGGCCGGGAAGGGGAGCTTCGGGTCGACGAAGAGCTCGAGCTTCACGATGGTGTGGTGCTCATCGACGGCGCGGAGCCGCCACCGGGCGCGGAAATCGGAGACGTTGCCGCGCTTGTAACGCCCGGAGATCACCTCGTCGGCGCCGTCCTTCGTGGGCGGCGACATGTCGGCGACGGTCCAGATGTGCGCGGCGCCGTTCAGGATTGGCACCTGGAGATAGACCTCGCTCGTGCCTTTGCGCTTCGCGAGCACGCGGCTCTGGTCAAAGGAGCTGATGAAGGTCTTGTAGCTGCCGTAGGAGGTGACGAGCTTCCGGACGGCCGGCAGGGGCGCTTTGACGAGGATCGCTGCGCCCCCTGTGTCGATCGCGGAGGCCGGGCCGGTGGTCTTCAGAGTGTACCGGAGCGCCTTGCCGAGCGACGCGAGCTTCTCCGACTCGGCGTCGGCGGCGCGGGCCATGCGTGGCGAGAGCGAGAGGGCGAGGACGGCGAGCGAGAAGGCGATCAGGGACAGGGACCACAACTTCTTCATGGACTCTCCTGTGCGAGCAGCGTCCGTCGGTGTGTGGGCTGCCGGCCACGTCGTGGGCGTGCGCCTCGGGCGGGCGAGAGCGCAGCCGCTCACTACATGTACCTCGCTGAGCGGGCAGCCGCACCCCTGCACGTTACAGAAATTGTGGGATCTTCGACGGAGGTCGGAATTCAGCGGTCGGCGTCGGAGCGCTTCGCGGCCGCGCCGCGCTGCGCGGTGCCGCCGCCGTCCTCGGCGGCCCTCGCAGCTTGTCCGATGGCGTCGGCGTCGGGCTCGGAGGACGCCCCGGGCGGCCGAACAGGCCGCTCGCCAGGCTCTTCCTCGAGAGGCGCCATCTTGCAGGAGCCGTCGAACTGCACGCCGCGATCGATGAAGATGGCGGGCGCGTGCAGCGCGCCGGTCACCTTGGACGGCGCGTAGAGCTCGATCGCGTCGCGGGCGCGGATGCTCGCCTGGACCTCGCCGCCCGTGACGATGCACGTGACCACGTGGATCTCCCCGATCACGAGCGCGCCGTCGCCGATCACGAGCACGTCTTCGCCGCGGATCTCGCCGCGGAAGCTGCCGTCGATGCGCACCCGTCCCTCGAAGAAGAGCTTGCCTTCGAAGTGCGTGCCGCGGCCCAGGAGGGCGTTGATCTCGGTGGGCCGGAGGCCCCCTGCGTCGTCGCCGCGGCGGCCTCCGGGGGATGGCGACGAGAGGGGCGAGTCCCTGTCGCCCGGGAAGGACATCGGCTCCATGGCCCGTTGGCTTACTTCAGGCATCGTCACATTCGCAACGGGGGCGCGCGTCAGCGGGGTAACGCGCCCTCGGCTGTGGCCATAAATAATCAATTATTTCAAATATTTGTCGTCCTATTGGGGCAGGGTATGTTTTCTGCAGAGGGGGCCGACCGAGCAGGGTTCCCGGCGGGCTGAACGCCGGGGGGCGTGCGGAGCGCGGGCGGACGTCTGGCCGGGCGCGCGGTGGAGCGTGAGGGTCCGAAGCGACCAGGAGAGGGAGTGGAGATGACGTTCCGATCGATGCTTGTGGCTGCCGGTATCCTGGGCAGCGTCTCGGTGGCGTCCGCGCAGACGCCGCCCGAGCCGGCGAAAGCCCCGCCGGCCGATCCGGCTCCGCCCGCCGAGCAAGCTCAGCCGACTGCTCCGGCGCCTGCTGCCCCGGAAGCCTCCCCGCCTGCTCCCGGTGCTCCTGTCGCTCCCGGTGCTCCTGTCGCTCCCGGTGCCCCAGCCGCTCCCGGTGCCCCTGGCGTTGCAGCTGGGCCCGTTGCTGCTCCGCCCGCGGAGCCGGCGCCTCCGGTGCAGCCGCTGACTCCCAGGGCGACCCCGGCACCCGAGGCAGGGCCGGCCACGTCGCCTGCGGTGCGGTGGAGCCAGACCACCGCGGCCGACGCCTTGCTGGAGGACGAAGAAGAGACGACCCTGCGCTGGCGCGGGTCGACGTTCACCTGGAACCAGGGCGGCAGCACGACCCTCTTCGGCGTTGGCGGGGAGTACATCCCTGCCATCCAGGTCTACGGCTGGGACTTCACGTTTCGGCCGAACTTCTACGTGCTCGATCGGCCCAAGGACAAAGTCGCGGTGTCCGCCGAGATCGGCTGGGTCACCGAGCTCACGAACAGCGACATCACGACGCACTACCGGGAGCCGCAGTTCAAGGACGTGGCCCTCAACGCCCGGTACAGCCGCGAGCTCTGGGAGAGCGGTGGCGCGGAGCGAGGAGAGTACAAGACGGACGCCGCCATGCGGCTGCGGTTGATCCTGCCGACCTCGCCGGCGAGCTGGAACGCGGGCAAGTACTTCACGGTGTCGGTCGGCCCGCAGATCATCCAGAAGATCAAGCTGCTCGGCTCGAAGGCCGACGGGCTCAACAACCTGACGGCGACGCTCGGCGTGACCTACGCGCACCTGTTCGCGGAGTCGTACACGCCGGTGAAGGGTGGCCTCGGGCAGGAGCGGATGACCCCGAGCGGTGCGGTGGCGCCCGATGACCAGCTGACCGGCTCGTCCCTGGCCATGGATCGCCTGGCCACGAGCCTCCAGCTCGACCTGCCGCTCTACAAGGACCTCTCCCTGGCGACGAGCTTCGGGCTGCTCAGCGACTTCAAGCACGAGTTCGAAGGGGGGTGTGTCGCCACCCAGACCGGCTGCGCCCCGTACGACGGCTCCCAGGGAACGACCTACGTCCCCCAGACGGCCTTCGACGTCAGCGTGAACTACCCGGTCTTCGAGGTCGTCGACCTCACGCTCGGCTACAACAACACGGACCGGCAGATCGGCTACGGCGGCCAGCGGAGGAGCTTCTTCTACAGCCCTGAAGCTCAGTTCTATCTCGACATCACCGCCAATCTCGACGTCATCTACTCGAAGGTGACCGGCCGCGGTAAGAAGGTCGAGAAGCCGGGCACCGCCAGCGCCCCCAGCCGGCGGCAGCTCTAGCGCTCCGTCACGCGCGCCCGCGGCTCTCGCCGGTGGTCAGCCCGCCGGCGATGAGGTGCGCGGCGCGCAGGGGCTCGGGGAGATGGCCGTGCACGGAGAGCCGCGAGATCAGCGCGCTCGTGTCCTCCAGCGAGATCCCGGCGCGCTGCACGTACACGCCCGCGACCGGCTCCATCGGGCCGGCGCGCTCGATGAGCGCCCACTTGCGGCGCCCTCCCCGGACGCGCGACAGGAGCGCGTCGCGGATCGCGTCGAGGTTCGGGAGGCGCCGCGCCACCACCACGATCGGGAGGGCGAGGGCGTCGCGCAGCGCCGCGATGTCGACCACGTTGAACCCCGCCACCGCGATGCCCTGGAGCATGACCACGTGCGCCTGAGCGTAGAAGCGGGAGCCGCGGATCATCGCGGCGATCGCCGGCGTCGCGTTCCGTCCGTCGCGGCGGACGCGGGTCGAGAGCACCCCCTCGAGGCGCAGCCCCGCGAAGACGGTCCCGACGATCGGCACGTCGCCGCGGTGGTCGCGGGCGAACGGCGCGTCGTCGACGCCGATGACGTGCGAGAGGCGGGCGACGCGAGGCGGCACGTGTCGAGCTTAACGTGCTGCCGTCTTCTCCGGGCCAGGCGGTCGTGCTGTACTGGTTCGGTGCGATCTCCCCGGCATCTCTCGCTGAGCTTCTCGCTGAGCCTCTCGCTGGCCCTCGGCCTCGCCTCGCCGCTGGCCCTCGCGCAGGGCGCTCCGGCCGCCCCGAAGGCCGCCGCCCCGGCGCCGGCGAAGGCCGCCGCCCCGCAGAAGACGGCGGCCGGCGCCGCGCAGGCCCCCCGGAAGCGCGCCCCCCGCGCGCGCAAGCCGAAGCCGAAGGAGGCGCCGCTGGATGTCACCGGGCGGCCGGTCGCCACCTTCCCCGGCTTCCGCATGCTCCCGACCGGGGGCTCGCGCGTCTTCGTGCAGATCCAGGGCGGCAAGGTCGACGTCGCCGAGTCGAAGGCCGCGGGACGCCTCGTCTACCGGATGAAGGGGGCGGGGGCGATCCAGACGAACCGCTTCCCGCTCGTCACCTCGTTCTTCGCGACCCCGGTGGCCCAGGTGCAGCTCGTCGACCAGGGCAACGACCTCGACATGGTGATCGACCTGCGCGCGCAGACCGACGCGACCTACCGCGTGGTCGAGACCGATCAGGGGATCGTGCTGCAGGTCGACTTCCCCCCGTCCATCCCCGAGCAGCGCGCCCCGGCGCAGGCCGAAGAACAGCGAAAGCGCGCCGTCGGCCGCACGATCTCGCAGGAGCCCCAGGGCAGCGACGAGAGCTCGACCGAGTTCTAGCGCGCGCGTCGGGCTACCCCAGGGTGGCGACCGCCTCCGGCTGCGCCTTCTCCCCGCGCGGGCCCGCGTCCGCCGCCGCGGCCGGCTCGCTCAGCGCGGCGGCCGCGAGCGTGACGAGGACCATCCACAGCGCGTCGGCGAGCAGGAGGTGGACGAGCTGCATCCACACCGGCGCGAGCAGCAGCAGGTTGAGGACCCCCGCGCCGATCTGCAGCAGCACGAGCCCTCCGGTCGCCGCCCCGAGCCGCTCGACGAGCGGCGAGGGGCGCCGGGCCGCGACCGCGCGGCGGGCGTAGAGCAGGTAAACGCTCACGACCCCTGCCACGACCGGGTGCAGCACGCGCAGCGACACAAGGAAGTGCGCCGTGGGCGAGAAGTCCTGCGCGAATCCCTCGCGGAGCGAGCCCGCCGCGAAGAGCGTGTCGCCGAGCGCCGCGATGGCCCCCGTCACCCCCACCGCGAGGACGCCCAGGAGCGCGGCGGCGAGCAGCGCGCCCGTCGCGCCCTGGCCGCGCAGGCGCACGCGCCGGCCCCCGCGAGCCCAGTAGAGCGTGCACGTCATGGCGCCCACCAGCAGGAACGTGTTGATGAGGTGCACGGCCATCCAGAGCGCGCGGGCCGCCGACGCGTCGTTGGCGACGTACTCGAGCAGGACGATGCCGGCGCCGACCGCCGCCTCGGTGACCATGAGCAGCATCGACGCGGCCGCGCCGCCGCGCACCGGGTGGCCCGCCGGGTACGCGACCAGGGCCCAGACGAGCTGCAGCGCGACGAGCAGGAAGGCGACGCCCGAGGTGGCGCGGTGCGTGAACTCGATGAACGTCGCCGCGCTCGGAGAACGTGGGATGACGTCGCCGTTGCACGTCGGCCAGTGGCTGCCGCAACCGGCCCCCGAGCCTGTCGCGCGCACGAACGCGCCCCACACGATCACGCCGAGCGTGAAGGCCAGCGCGACCGCCGCGAGCTTCCAGAACCGCGCCTGATTCATGCGGGGGTCCTTACCGCGAAACCAGGGCGATGACAGCCCGCGCGCGACAGGCAGCGCGCGCGCAAGCCATGCGAGGGCCGGCGCGGCGCCGGCAGCGGACCGCGTGACCGGCGACGAGGCGGCTTCCGCCGTCGTGCGATCTCGTTGCGCCCGGCCCCGCTCGAAGGGAGGATGTGCCCGTGCCGAACAGCGAGGACATCCGTGGCGCTCCGCTCTCTGTGCCGGCCGAGCTCCTGAGCAGCCGACCGGCCAGGATCGTTGTCGCCGACGACGACCGCCTCGCGCGCCAGATGCTTGTGAGCATCCTCCAGAAGGCCGGCTTCCAGGTCGAGGCGGTCGACGACGGCCAGGAGGCGATCGAGCTCATCGGCCGGGGAGGGGTCGACCTCGCCCTCCTCGACATCGTGATGCCCCGGCTCACGGGCCTCGAGGCGTGCCGGCTGCTCAAGAGCATGACCGCAGAGACGTTCCTCCCCGTCGTGCTGGTCACGGTGAAGACCGACACCGCGAGCCGGGTCGAGGGGCTCAAGATCGGCGCCGACGATTACGTGTGCAAGCCGTTCGAGGAGGAGGAGCTGCTCGCGCGGGTCGGGTCGATGCTCCGGATCAAGCGGCTGCACGACCACGTCGCGGCGCAGCGCGCCTACCTGGAGCAGCTCTCCATCCACGACGAGATGACCGGGCTCTACAACTACCGCTACCTCTTCACGCGGCTCAACGAGGAGTTCAAGCGCGCGGAGCGCTACCACGAGCCGTTCGCCTGCGTGCTCGTCGACATCGACCGGCTGAAGGCGATGAACGAGATCGGGGGGCGCACGCTCGGCGACGCCGTGATCCGGCGCGTCGCCGACGGGATCCGCCGCTCGGTCCGGGAGGTCGACGTGATCGCGCGCTACGGCGGCGAGGAGTTCCTCATCGTCCTGCCGAGCACGCACTTCGCCGGGTCGCTGACCGTGGCCGAGCGGATCTGGCGCGAGGCCTCCGGCAACCCGGTCGAGTTCGGCGGCGCGTCGAGGCCGTGCAGCGTGTCGATCGGCGTCTCGCTCTACCCCTCGCGCGACGTCCGCTCCAAGGACGCGCTCATCCGCGCCGCCGAGAGCGCGCTCCACCAGGCGAAGCGCGAGGGCGGCAACCGGATCTGCGTCTTCCAGCAGCACGGCCAGATCTACACACCGACCGGGAGCGCCGAGCCGCCGCCCCCGCCGCCCCCGGGCAAGCTCCGGCGGTCCAGCGATCCCGTCTTCGCCGCGGTCCAGGACGAGCCGAGGGAGCCGCAGACGCGCCGGGGCGCCGATCTCGCGCCGCTCACCTCACGCAAGCCGACCTGATCCTGCCCCGCCGCCCCGCCTCGTGAACGCCAGAGCCCGCGCCCGTATCCTCCTCGTCGACGACGAGCCGGCCCAGCGCCGCGGCCTCGCGCGCGCGCTCGTGCGCGACTTCGACGTCCTCACCGCGGAGGACGGCCCCGCGGCGCTCGGGCTGCTCGCGACCACCCGCGTCGAGGCGGTGCTGCTCGACCTCGCCATGCCGCGCATGAGCGGCGCCGAGGTGCTCGACCAGATCAAGGCGGCGTACCCCGACGTCGAGGTCGTGGTGATGGCCGGCCACGACGAGGTCGACGCCGCGGTCGCGGCCGTGCGCGCCGGCGCCTACGCGTTCGTGATGAAGCCCGTCGAGCCGGAGGCCGCGCTCTCGATCGCGATCGAGCGCGCCATCGAGCGCCGGCGGCTCGCCGAGCGCGCGAGGGCCCTCGAGGAGCGCGTCGGCGAGCACGAGCAGCTCGGCGAGGTGATCGCGAGCTCCGCCGCGATGCAGGACGCAACCCGGAGAGCGCTCGGCGTGGCGTCCGTGGGCGCGCCCATCCTGCTGTCGGGCGAGCGCGGGACGGGCAAGGAGCTCGTCGCGCGCGCCGTCCACCGGCGCGGGCCGCGCGCCGGACGGCGGTTCGTCGCGGTCGACTGCAGCGCGCTCCCGGCGCCGCGCGCCGAGGAGGAGCTCTTCGGCGGGGAGCGCGAGAGCTCGCCGGACGGGCGCGTCGGCGGGGGCCTGATCGAGGCGGCGGACAGCGGCACGCTCTTCCTCGACGAGGTCTCGGCGCTGCCGCTCGAGGCGCAGGCCAGGCTGCTGCGGGTCCTCACGCGCGGCGAGGTCGCGGGGCCCGGGGGCGAGCCGCGGCGCGTCGACGTCCGTGTCATCGCGTCGACGTGCGCCGATCTGAGGGAGCGCGCCTCCGCCGGCCAGTTCCGGGACGATCTCCTGTACCGCCTCGGCGTCATCGTCATCGAGCTGCCGCCGCTCCGGCGGCGCCGGGAGGACATCGCGCTGCTCGCGAGCCACTTCCTGCGCCGGTGCGCGCGCAGGCACGAGCGCGACGTCAAGCGGATCGGCCCCGAGGCGGCGCGCCTCCTGCGCGAGCACGCCTGGCCGGGCAACGCGGGCGAGCTCGAGAGCGCGATCGAGCACGCCGTGCTCTCCGCGCGCGGCGACGCGATCCTGCCCGCGGATCTGCCGCCCTCGGTGTCGGGGCGCGCGGGGCCGGATCGGCGCCCTCCGAGGGACGCGCTCGTCCTGCCCGCGCAGCTCTGCGAGCTCCCGTACGCGGAGGCCAAGGAGCGCGCCATCGACGCGTTCGATCAGATCTACATCGGGCGCCTGCTGCAGCGCACGGGCAACAACCTCAGCGAGGCGGCGCGCCAGGCGGGCATGGATCGCTCGAATTTCCGGAGGCTCAAGAAAAAGGTCGCGTCGAGGGGAGACGAGGCGGCAGCGGGGGACGTGGAAGAGGCGGGGACCGCGGCGGCGCCGGACGGGGATGAGGCGGACTGACGCGCGCGCACCGTGCGCCGCGCGCCGTGCGCCGCGCGAGCGCGTGGCCGGCTCGTGCTACGTTGCGCCGAAAATGGCCCGACGCGCTGCACGAGGTGCCCTTGCCGCCGCCGCCGTCTCCCTCGCGGTCCGGCTCGCCCCGCTCCCCGCTGCCGCCGCCGACACCGGCGGGGCTCCCCCGAGACAGGCGGCGATGATCCACGATCTCCCCCGCGTCCTCGCGCTCGCCGACCGCAATCACCCGCACGTCCTCGCCGCCCGCGCGAAGCTCAACCAGGTCCGCGCGCAGCTCGACGAGGCCCGCTACGCCCCGTTCTCGCAGTTCAAGCTGACCGGCGGCGTCGCGCTCGCGCCGA
Source organism: Sorangium sp. (assembly GCA_025924095.1). Lineage (GTDB taxonomy): Bacteria > Myxococcota_A > Polyangia > Polyangiales > Polyangiaceae > Sorangium. Next base: position 12,067 of record JAICEP010000020.1, on the reverse strand, counting down.
CCGTCCGCGGCAACAACATCTTCAGCCCGAACACCGACGTCTCGCTCACCTCGAGCCTCGGGGTCGCCTGGCGCGCCAACATCGACGGCGTGGTGCCGCTCTGGACCTTCGGGAAGATCACGAGCCTCTGGGACGCCGCCGAGGCGAACGTCCGCGTGAACCAGGCGAACGTGGAGAAGGAGCGGGACGCGGTGCGGCTCGACGTCCGCAAGGCCTACTTCGGCCTCCAGCTCGCGCGCGACTCGCGGAGCCTGCTCACGGACGTGAGGGCCGAGATGGACAAGGCGCTCCGCCGCCTGGAGGAGCAGGTCGAGAGCGACGACGGCGATCCGATCGAGCTGCTCAAGCTCCAGACCTTCGGGGCCGAGCTCGAGGCGCGCGCGGCGGAGGTCGAAAAATACGTTTCGGTCGCGCTGGCGGGGCTGCGCTTTTACACGGGCGTCCCGGAGCTCGACATCCCCGACGTCCCGATCCGCCCGCCGACGCACCGGCTCGGGCACGTGAGCCGATACCTGACCGCGGCGCGCCTGTACCGGCCGGAGATCGCGCAGGCGCGCGCGGGCCTCGACGCGAGGTCCGCGCAGGTGCGGCTCGCGCGCGCGCAGCTGTTCCCCGACATCGGCGTCGGCCTGCAGGTCGGGGTGAGCGCCGCGCCCGAGGTCGCGGATCAGCTGAACCCGTTCACGAGCGACCCCGGCAACTACTTCCACTACGGCGCCGCGCTCGTGCTGCAATGGAAGCTCGACCTGCTCCCGCAGTCGGCGCGCATCCGCTTCGCCGAGGCGCAGCTCGAGGAGATGGCCGCGACGCAGCGCTTCGCCATGGGCGGGGTCGCGACCGAGGTCGAGACCGCCTACGCCGAGGTCGTGGAGGCCCAGAAGCGCCTCGAGGCCTACACGAAGGCGGCCAGGTACGGGAAGCGCTGGCTCGTGATGGTGCAGACAGGAATCGACGTCGGGACGATGGCGGAGAAGGACTTGATCGATCCAGCCAAGGCGTACGCCACGAACCGCTTCAACCAGCTGAACGCGACGATGGAGCTCGACATGGCGATGTCGCGCCTCGCGAAGGCGACCGGCTGGGACGCGATCGCTCCGGACGGTACTTGACCGAGGGGGCGGCCGCGCTGAGCGCGGGGATCGCCTCGCCGCCGTCCCTCGCCGACCTTCGCCGCCGCCTCGCCGACCTTCGCCCGCCCCGCGTCCGACCCCAACCGCGGCTTGAACGCGACCGTCCTTGGCACTACGGTGGCGCGCCAGCATGGGAGCCAACGACGAGCGGGTGCCGCGCAGGGTGGCTTTGGCAGCGAGCCGGGATGCGACGGCGGGCGGCGTGCGCGGCGCGTCGGGAGGCTCCAGCATCGCCTTCTCGGTCCTGCTCGCCGCGTCGGCCCTCGCCATCATCGGCACCCTCCATTTCGTCGCCTACGTCGTGCCGACGGAGGCCTCGATGGGGATCGTGCAGAAGATCTTCTACTTCCACGCCCCGGCCGGGTACGCGATGTACCTCGGCGCGACCGCCTGCTTCATCGGCTCCGCCGGCTACCTCGCGCGCGGCACGCAGTGGTGGGACTCGCTGGCGAAATCCGGCGCGCAGGTCGCCGTGGCGATGGGTCTCATCGTCCTCATCACCGGCCCGCTCTGGGCCGCCAAGGCGTGGGGCGTGTACTGGACGTGGGACCCGCGCCTGACGACCTCGCTGCTCAGCGTCCTTATCTACATCGCCTATGTCGTGCTCCGCGCCTTCACGGGCGACAGCGATGCCGAGCGCAAGTTCGCCGCGGCCCTCGGCGTCCTCGGCGCGGCCAACCTGCCGATCATCCATTATTCGGTGAAGATGTGGGGCGGCAATCACCCCACGGTCATCACGGGCAAGGGCGGCGGCCTCGGGCACCCGGACATGAAGCTGGCGCTCGGCCTCGGCTTCCTCTCTTTCACCCTGCTCTCCCTCGCGCTCCTGTGGGCGCGCCTCCGCGTCGATCTCGCGTCGGCGCGGCTCGCGGAGCTCGAGCAAGAGGCCCTCGAAGTCGGCATCGGAGAGGACTGATAACGTGAAATCCCTTCATTCCTTGTTCTCCCACGCGGCCCTGCAGCAACCGACGGGCACGGCCACGGACGACCGAGCGCAGGCGTTCCGCCCCGTGGAGGGCGGCAACCAGATGCAGAGCGGAGAGAAGCTGCTCGTCGAGGCCTACGCCGCGATCTGGCTCATCATCTTCGCGATGGTCTTCCTCTCCTGGCGCCGGCAGAAGCAGATCGACCGGCGGATCGACGCGCTCGAGGCCGCCGTGCAGAAGGCGCGGGCCGGCGCGGGCCAGGGGACGAGCTGATGCCGAACCTCGGGGAGATGACCCCGCAGCACGCGCTCTACATCCCCGTGGTGCTGATGCTGGGGCTGATCGTCGGCTACATCCTGGGCAGCCGCGCCGTGCGCGCCGAGCTCGAGCGACGTAAGCGCAGAATGAAGGAGTGACGGGGGCGCAAGCCCTCGTCCCGCGTTGCCGGCGGGCTCGGTGAGCGCCGTCCCCGCCGCACTAGCCGGAGGTCACGTGGTCGATTTCTCTGTGAGCGAAGAGCACAAGGCTCTCATCGATACGGCGCGGCGCTTCACGAAGGAGCGCGTCACCCCGATCGCGGCCGAGTGCGATCAGAAGTCGTACTTCCCGATGGACGTCTTCGTCGAGGGCTGGAACCTCGGCCTCGTCAACCCGACCTGTCCGGCCGAGTACGGCGGCCCGGGGATGGGCGAGCTCGAGAACGCCCTCCTCGCCGAGGAGCTCTCGTACGGGTGCACCGGGATCCAGACGAGCTTCCTCGCGAACGGCCTCGCGCTCACGCCGATCAAGCTCGCGGGCAGCGAGGAGCAGAAGAAGAAGTACCTCGGCATGCTCACCGCCGAGCCGATCATGGCGAGCTACTGCACGAGCGAGCCGGACGCGGGCAGCGACGTCGCGGGGCTCAAGACCCGCTTCGTGAAGCACGGCGACGACTACGTGCTGAACGGGCAGAAGTGCTGGATCACGAACGCGAGCTACGCGCGCTACTACGTGATCTTCGCGACCTCGAACCCGGAGCTCCGGCACAAGGGGATCGCGGCGTTCATCGTCGATCGCGACTCGCCCGGCCTCCGCGTCGGCAAGAAGGAGGACAAGCTCGGCCAGCGGGCGAGCGACACCGCGCAGGTGTTCCTCGATGACGTGAAGGTGCCGAAGGAGAACCTCCTCGCGCCGGAGGGCCAGGGCTTCAAGCTCGCGATGGAGACGTTCAACCAGACCCGCCCCGACATCGGCGCGGCCGCGACGGGCCTGATGCGGCGCTGCCTCGAGGAGTGCGTGGCCTACGCCAAGGAGCGCAAGACGTTCGGCCAGCCGATCGGCAACCACCAGCTCATCCAGTGGATGCTCGCGGAGATGGCGATCCGCGTCGAGGGGACGCGCCTGCTCTACCAGAAGGCCGCGTGGAACCTCGATCACGGGGTGCGCGACCCGATCGTCTCGAGCTTCGCGAAGGCCTACGGCGCCGACAGCGCCATGCAGACCGCCGTGGACGCCGTGCAGGTGTTCGGCGGCAACGGCTACGTGAAGGAGTACCCCGTCGAGACGATGATGCGCGACGCGAAGGTCCTCCAGATCTACGAAGGCACGAGCCAGATCCAGCGCATCCTCATCGCGCGCCAGCTCCTGTCGTAGCGAACGCCGCGCGGCGGCGAGGGGCGAGGGTCGAGGCCGGAAGGACGCCGGCCTCGGCCCTCGTCGCCGCGAGGGCGGCCGGCTTCACGTCTGCGGGTGCCAGATCAGCGTCAGCTCGGGGCCCAGGGTGAGGGCCAGACCCTCGGTGGGGATCATCACGCGGCGGACCTTCTGGCCCGCGTACCTCGTCCCGTTCGTCGAGCAGAGATCGAGGGCCATGACCTCGGTGCCGTCGCGCAGGAGCAGCAGGTGGGTCCGCGAGATGTGGGTGCTCAGGACGGCGCGCAGCCCGCGGTCCAGGCAGTTGTCGGCGCGCCCGAGCAGCACGCCGTCGTCGAGCGCCTGCTCGGGCAGCTCGACCGCGGCGCTGCGCTCGCTCGACTGCAGCGTGAGCCGCACGTACCCGGTCTTCGCGCGCGGCGCCACCATCTCCTCGATGTGCGAGACGGGTCGGACCGACGTGATGTGCGAGATCTCCCCGCGAGCGAACCGATGGCTCGTCGTGATGCCCTCGGTCGGCGCCGGGGGCGCGGCGCTGTCGGCGGGCTTCTCCGCGATGCTCTCGATCCCGCGCGGCGGCTCGCTCATCCCGCACGAGCTCACCTGCAGCACGCGCGACGAGGCGCGCGGCCCGACCGGGAGCCCGCCGACCACATGCTTGCCGATGCGCACGAGCAGCGGGCCGCTGACCACGATCGACCGCCGCGGCACGTCGTCGTCGACGAAGAACGGGATCGAGGTCTGCAGATCCATGAGCCGCAGGCCGAAGGCGCCGTCGGGGAGGTTGCAGCAGGTGGCGACCAGGTGGCGCACGCACACGTCGTCGCCTGACGCGAATTTCACGTCACAGCGCGGGTGCGAGCCGAAGACGGCGTACGCCCCGGCGTTCGCGGGCATGTCCAGCCACGCGACGTCGCCGCCCGACACCCGGAACAGCCGGTACCCGTCGATCATCGGCGATTCGGGCGGGTTCAGCGCCATCACCGCCTCGGCGGTGGACAGGGCGCGCCGCATGGCGGCGACGTCGATCCGCGGTTGCACGGTCATCGCGCGCTCCAGGTGATGCGCCAAGCCGCGCGCGCGATCGTTTGCCGCGCCGGCCCGCCGGGCTCGAGCGTGAACGGCGGAATCGCTGTGCGAGCCTGCGGCGGCGCCGCGGCAGGAGCGAGCGTGGTGGATGGCAGACAGCAGCAAGGCCTCATGCGGTCGAGCCGAATCCTACCGGAATTTTTCGTCTGGGGCTCTTTCGCTGCGCGCCCCGAAGCTGCTCCGGCCGGTGGGCGCGGGCCGAGACGACGGCTGTCCGGCTCAGCTCACGCCGACGCTGACCTCCGCAACGAGCTCGCCACCCCAGCGCCAGAAGGCCACCGAGCGGCTGAACAGGAGGATGACCTCCAGCCCGAGCCCACCGCCCAATTCGAGCCGAAAGCGCCCGACGTCCACCTCGATGAGTTGCATGCCCCCGGAAGACGCGAGAGTCGGGCCAACCGTGGATCCGTGCGCGTTGCACGCTGGTGTGTCTGCCGGGGGCACGGCCTCGCCGCGGCCGGTGCGCACGGCGCGCCGGGCCGCCGGCGTGTCCCCGGCAACGATCGCGCGGCGCGGCGCAGGGACGGGGGGGCGAGCGCGGGCGAGCGGGCGCGCGGTCGTCAAGAGCCGCGCGATTTTGACGCCGCCCGCACGGTGTCTATCCTGGGCGCGGTGTCCCAGATCCTCCCGCGCTTCGACTATCGCATCGAGTTCGCCGCATCGACCGATGTCGGCCTCGTCCGCCCGAGCAACGAGGACCGGATCCTCTGTTGCCCCGAGCTCGCCCTCTTCGGCATCGCCGACGGGATGGGCGGCCACGCCGCCGGGGAGGTCGCCGCCCAGATCGCGATCGACACGTTGCGCGACGAGGTGCTCCGCCCGCCCGCGGCCGCCATCCTCGACGCGTACGTGGCCGACCCGAACATCGAGGCGCGCCGCGAGGTGTTCGCGCTGCTCCGCCGCGTGGGCGAGGCGGCGCACGCGGCCATCCTGGAGGCGCGCCGCACCGAGCCGAGCTACCAGGGGATGGGCACGACGCTCGACTTCGTTGTGCTCGCGCACAGCCGGGCCTTCTTCGCCCACGCGGGCGACAGCCGGGCGTACCTCGTCCGCCCGACCACCACCGTCCAGCTCACGCAGGACCACGCCCTCTACGACACGCTCCGCGCGGCCGGCAATGCGACGCCGGCCAGGAAGCCGCAGCGGAACCCGCTCGTGAACGCGATCGGGCTCGCGGGCACCGTCTCGGTCGACACCCTGTTCGTCGATCTCTCGCGCGGCGATCGCATCCTCCTCTGCACCGACGGGGTGCACAACGCGATCGAGAGCGAGGCGTCGCTCTCCCGCTTCTGCGCGAAGGGCGGCCCCGAGGACGTCGCCGCGGGCCTCCTCAAGCACGCGCGCGACCGGGGCGGGCTCGACAACGCGAGCGTGGTCGTCATCGACATCAAGGAGCGCTTCGTGAAGCGCGCGGACGACGCCGGTCCGTCCTCGCGCGACCTCTCGGTGATCTCCGCCTGCCCGCTCCTCGCCGGCATGAGCCCGGCCGCCGTGCTCGGGGCGCTCGCGGCGGGCGTGGAGGTGGAGCTCGGCGCGGGCGATCGTATCCCGCGCGACGTCGCGAGCGATCTTGTCGCCTACCTGGTGCTCGACGGGGCCGTGGACCTGGCCGACGGGCGGCGGATCGTCTCCTCGGGCCTGCTCTTCCCCGAGTCGCTCGTGGGCGCGCGTCGCAAGGGCGATCTGCCCGTGGCCGCGGCGCGGACGCGGCTCATCCGGATCCGCAAGGACGACTTCGCCGAGGTGTGCGACCACGACGCCGAGCTCGCGGCCGCCCTGTACCAGCGGCTCGCGCGGTACCTCGCCCTGGGGACCGGCTGAGCGCGGCCTCCGCGATGCAGCTCTCCCTGCTCCACCTGGACGACCGCGTCGCCGCCTTCGCGAAGCCGTCCGGGCTGCTCGTGCACCGCGGCTGGGGCAGCGCGCCGGTCGTGTTCGTCGATCTCGCCGAGCGGGCGCTGGGCCGGAAGGTCTTTCCGGTCCACCGCCTCGACCGCGCAACGAGCGGCGTGCTGCTCGTCGCGCTCGACGCGGTCGCGGCGGCGCTGCTCTGCGCGCAGTTCGAGCAGGGCCTCGTGCGGAAGCGTTACCTGGCGCTCGTCCGCGGCGTGCCCCCCGAGCGCGGGTGCGTCGATCACCCGATCCCCCGGCGCGAGGGGGGCCCGCGCGTCCCGGCCGTCACCGACTTCGAGCGCCTCCACGCGCTCGAGCGCTACGCCGTGGTCGAGGCGCGCCCGCGCACGGGGCGCCTGCACCAGGTGCGGAGGCACCTCAAGCACATCAGCCATCCGATCATCGGCGACGTGAACTACGGCAAGGGCGAGCACAACCGCCTCTTCCGCGAGCGCTACGCGCTGCACCGCCTCGCGCTGCACGCGGCCGAGCTCGCCGTCGCCCACCCCGAGACGGGCGCTCCCCTGTGCATCGCCGCGTCGCTGCCCGACGACCTTCGAGGGCCGTTCGACCAGCTGGGCGTGCCGGCGTGGATCGGCGCGGCGCCGGCGGCGTGAGCGCGCCGGGGCCTGCGTCGCGGCGCGCTGGCTCCGCCTGCCAAGCTGAAGCACGGAGCTAGCCGGCTTCCGGATCGCGGCGCTTCGGGGTGACGCCGTGCCCGGCCCGGATCCCCTCGAGCGAGAGCGCCGGGCCTCGCTGGACGAAGCCGCCGTCGAAGGGGTTCTCGGCGAGGAACATCGGCGTGTCGAGATCGACGAACGAGAACCCGCCGAGGCCGGCGGCGAAGCAGGCCGACGCCGTCATCGCGAGCATCGACTCGACCATCCCGCCGATCATCAGCCCGAGCCCCGCCGCGCGGGCGACCGCCGCGACGTCGAGCGCCTCGGCGATGCCGCCCTTCATCAGCTTGATGTTGACCACGGTCGCCGCGCGCTCCGACGCGACGCGGAGGACGTCCGCCGCGCAGGCGACGCTCTCGTCGGCGGCCACGTCGACGCCGGCGCGGCGCGTGACCTCCTTCATGCCGTCCCAGTCGTCGCGCGGCACGGGCTGCTCCAGGAGCGCGACGCGCGCGCCGAGCCGGCGCGCGTGCGCGACGAGCGCGAGCGCCTCGCCCGCCGTGAGCCCGCCGTTGCCGTCGAGGATCAGCGCCGCCTCCGGCGCCGCCGCGTGGATCGCCTCGATGCGCGCGGGGTCCGACGCGGCGAGGCGGCCGCCGACCTTCACCTTGAGCGTGCGGAAGCCCATGGCCGAGGCGCGCCGCGCGGCCTCCTCCGCGCGCTCCGGCGAGCCCGTCGTGATGGTGATGTCGGTCGTGAGCGCCGTCCCGGAGCCGCCGAAGAAGGCCCAGAGCGGCATGTCCGCGCGCCTCGTGAGCGCGTCGAGGATCGCCGTCTCGATCGCGCAGCGCGCCGCGCCGGCGCCGCCGCCCGCCGCGGCGCGGAGCGCGACAGCGATGGCGCGCCACGCGCGCGCGTCCGCGCCCACCACGGCCGCGCGCAGCGAGAGGGCGGCGGCGCGCGAGGCCTCCTGCGTCTCGCCGTTGAAGGCGGGCAGCGGCGCGGCCTCGCCGAAGCCGAGCGTCCCGTCGGCCAGCTCCACGGTGACGAGGAGGTTCGCCGCGCGCTCCTGCGCGCCGCCAGCGATGCCGAACGGCTCGTGCAGCGGGATGTCGAGCGCCTCGATCGAGACGCGCCGGATCAGGGTAGGGGACATGAGGGCCATCGCCGCCTTCGCACGAGGCTCACGGAGAGGAGCGGCCGCCGTCGCTCGGCGCGGGCGCCTCGGTCGGGTGAGGTGCCGCCGGCGGAGCGGCCGCTTCGCCGAGCAGCGCCTCGATCTCCCGGGAGATCTTCTCCTCTTCGCCGTCCTCGTAGCCCGCGTGGACGTGGCGCACGACGCCGCTCCGGTCGACGATGAAGGCGGTCGGCATTCTCCGCGGGTTGTAATTTTTAACCGCGCTCTGGTCTTTGTCCCAGAGGATCTTGAACTTGACGCCCGCCTCGTCCGCGAACTCCACGAGCTGCTCTTTCGAGACGTCCTCGGGGGCGTCGAGGGCGACGGCGAGCACCGCGAGATCGCCGCCGAAGCGCTCGACGAGCTCCTGGTATTTGGGGAACGACTTCCTGCAGGGGTGGCAATAGGTCGCCCAGAAATCGACGATCACCACCTTGCCGCTCGCGTCCTTCAGCGTGGAGGGCCCTTCGCCGCTCACGACCTCGGCCGCGAGCTCGGGCGCCGCCGAGCCGATCAGGCCGCCGCCCGCCTGAGGCGCCGGCGGGGCGGCGGGCGCGGCGCCGCCGCAGCCGGCCGGGAGCGAGAGGGCGATGGAGGCGCAAAGGACAGCGGCGATGCGGGCGAACGACGGCGACGGGCTCCGGCTCATGGTGAGATCTTCCTCTCGGATCAGGGCTCGCGATCGACGACGGAGGCGAGCATCTCCCCCTCGGCGCAGAGCGTGCCGTCGACGCTCGCCTCGCCGCGCAGCTTCCACACGTTCGAGCGGTGGTGCAGCACCTCGACGTAGAGATCGAGCCGGTCGCCGGGCGTCACGGTGTGGCGGAACTTCGCCTTGTCGATGCCGAGGAAGAACATGAGGTTCGACGTCGCGTCGAACGGGTCCGACGCGTAGGCCAGGATCCCGCCGAGCTGCGTGAGCGACTCCAGGATCAGCACCCCGGGCATGATCGGCCGCTGGGGGAAGTGCCCCTGGAACCAGGGCTCGTTGTACGCGACGCACTTGTAGCCGCGGATGCTCTTGTTGGCGGTGACCTCCGTCACGCGGTCGACCATCACGAGCGGGTAGCGGTGCGGCAGGATCGATAGGATCTGATGGATCTCGAGCGTGACGGGCTCTTGGGTTCGTTCGGGCAAGGCCGGCTCCTTTCCGCGGCGTGGAGCGCGCGGACAGCGCGCTACTTGGCGGTGTCCTTCTTCTCCGCCGGGTCGCCGCCCGCGTCGTCCTCGCCGCCGCCGGTGTTGTAGAGCTGGATGATCTGCTCCGTCAGATCGAGGTCGGCGCGCACGTAGGGGGCCGCCTGCTTGTCCAGGATGATCTCGTAACCCGACTTCTTCGCGATCCGGGCGACGATGATCATCATCTTCTTGACGATGGGCCCGGTCAGCTCTCCCTGCTTCTTCTGCAGCTCCTTGTTGTAGTCGACGAACACGGTCTGGAGCTCGACCATCTGGCGCTGCCAGTCCTCCATCCGCTTCTGCATCGACTCGCGCGAGAGCACGCGCGACTGCTTCTCGATGTCCTCGCGCGCCCGCTGGAGCTCGGTCTGCTTCGCGTCGAGCTCCTGCTGCCGCCGGTCGAAGAGCTTCTTCAGGGTGGCCTGCGCTCGGATGCCGTCCTCGGTCTGCATCACGGCGTGCTGCACGTCGACCACGGCGATCCGGGTCTCGGCGGCGGCGACGCTCGGCGCGGCGAGGGCGAGCGAGACGACGGCGGCGCGGGCGAGCCGGACGAGGAGCGGCGCGGGCCGATGCACGGGGGAGCGGGCGACCATCCGAGGCGATTACCCGCCGCGTGACGGACGGTCAAGGTGTGCGGGGGCAGGACCGGGGAAGGTGAGGGGGCGTCGATGGAGGCCCTTCGTCCGCCGCGGCGGAACGGCGGCGCGAGGGGCCTCGGTCAGCGGCGGCGGATCAGAGGCACTCGCCGGAGATGCAGCTCTCGCCGTCAGGGCAGGGCTCGTCGAGCGTGCACTCGGGCGCGACCTCCTCCCGTGTCTTGCAGAAGCCGTCCGCGCAGCCGACGAAGCGGCTGTCGATGAGCCGGCAGGCTCGCTCGCTGTCGCACGGGTAGTGGCAGTAGCCGTCGTCCATGCACTCCTGGCCCTGGGCCGCGCAGGCCGTTGTGGCGCATCCGGGCTGCGGCGAAGGGTCGGCCATGCACGCGCCGGTCACCGCATTGCACACCTCGCCGGCGGCGCAGTCGTCGTGCGTCGTGCACCCGGCGGTGCAGGCGCCGTCGACGCAGAGCGCGCTGCCCTCGCACGGCGCCGCGTCGCTGCACTCGGGGTTCGCGGGGTCGGGGACGCAGACACCGCGGTCGCAGCGCGTGCCGGCCGCCGCGCAGGGGGCGCTGTCGGAGCAGCCGCCTTTGCACTCGCCGTTCACGCACACCCGGTCCGCGCCGCACTCGTAGCTGAACTCGCACGCCGCGATGCAGAGCCCTTCGACGCACCGCGTGCCGTCCTCGCACGCGTCGTCGCCGTCGCAGGGACACGTGGTGAGCTCCGCGTCACAGGCGACCTCCTCGCCGCCAGCGCCGCCCTGGCCGGCGCCGCCCTGGCCGGCGCCGCCCTGGCCAGGGCCGCCCTGGCCAGGGCCGCCCTGGCCGGCGCCGCCGGCGCCTACGTCGGACTCCGCCGGGCGACACCCGTAGCCGTCGCAGAGGAAACAGTTCTCGCCGTCGCGGTCGCACTGGAGCGTGGCGTCACCACAGCCACCACAGCCCGCCGCGGTCGCGGCGATCATCAGGAACAGCGCGCCTTGACCCAGGATCTTCGCAAGGGGGGAATAAAGAAGCATCGAAGTCCTCCAGCGGCGGCCGGCACCGGCGCGGCCCTCCCGCACGACTACCATGCCGCGCGCTAACACGCAGCGTGCCAGGGGGGCCGCGGGAGAGGATCGCGGGGAAGCCCGAGCGGCTTCGCGCATTGTGAACCTGCGTTCACCAGCTCTCGTCGCGCGAGGTTCACTGGCCTCGCTCGCGTCTCGTCGCGCGAGGTTCGCCGGGCCGGCGGCGCGCTCCGTCGCGCGACGTTCGCTGGGCCGAGGGGGCGGCGCACAACGTGAGGCGGCGGAGGGTCGTCGCTCCGGGGCCGGCATGGACCCGCCGGACGCAGCAGGCGCTTCCGGTCAGGGCGAAGACGCGGGCACGCTCTCCGCGAGCCGCCCGGCCGGTCGCCCTGCGCGGCTCACGAGCGGTAGCCGGCGTTCACGTCGACGTACCCGTGTCCGAGGTCGCTCGTCAGGTAGGAGAAGTCGCCGGGGCCGCTGCCGAGCACGAGCTCGATGACGTAGGTGTCGCGCGCGAGCACCTCGTTCGCCTTGAGCTCGGCTTCCGCCCCGACGGGCGCGCCGTTCTGCACGATCGGGATCCCGCCGACGAGGATCTGGACCTCGCGCGGATCGAACGAGACGCCGGCGCGCCCCGCGGCGGCGAGCAGCCGCCCCCAGTTCGCGTCCTTGCCGAACAGCGCGGTCTTCACGAGCATCGACGTCGCCACCGTGCGCGCGACGGCCCGCGCGCCGTCACGCGTCGAGAGCCCGCGGACCCGGATCTCCGCGACATGCGTGCTGCCCTCGCCGTCGGCCACCATCGAG
>JAICEP010000019.1 GCA_025924095.1 Sorangium sp. | reverse complement strand
TAATCCACCGTGTGGTGACCGATGAACGTCTTGCCGATGTTGCGAGCGTTCTCCCGGAGCCCGGGGAGCTGCGCCAGGAGGTACGTGAGGAACCCTGTATGCTCAGGCATGGCTTTCGTCGTCGATGCGCCGCGCTGGCGGCCGCGCGGCTGTGCTGACACGGCCGCGAGCGCTCGCGCGCCTTGAAGGAGTTCGCCCTCGGTCGAGGGGGCCTCGCCTCTACCACAACTCCTTTACGGTGGGCACCCTGGAGCGCGCCGAGTTGCCGCCGCATCGCGCGCGGGTCGCTCGCGGCGGCGCCGGTCGCCGCGGGGGCTCAGCCGCGAGCGCCCGGCGGGGCCCCGTCTGCCGGGGGCTTCGGCCCGAACAGGGTCCCGAGGCTGATGCCGACCACGAGCGAGGCGTAGCCGACCATCAGGGCGACCCCCGAGACGAGATCGCTCTTCAGGATGAGCCAGACGCCGCCCATCAGGCCGGTGAGCTTCACCATCGCGATCACCGTCCACGAGACGGTGTGGCCCCTGCGCGAGAGGAACGCGTCGACGATGCGCGCGAAGACGTACAGGTTCGCCGTGGCGATGGCGCCCCCGATGCCGACGCCGAGCGCCGCGCGCGCGCCGTACGCGAGCAGCGCGGCCACGGACAGGACCGCGGCGGTGCCGGCGACCCAGCGGAGCACGGCCCGCATGGTCGCGTCACCGAGGCCGGGCGGTCCGTCCGCGTCGGGCTCCTCGTGCGGCGGCTCGCCGTCGCGCGTCTCGGGTCTTCGCTCAGCGTTCATCGTGCTCCTTCGCGGGCGGCCGCTCGTCGGGGTAGGGGACGACATCGCTCGAGTCCGCCCGGCGGTCGCCGTCCGCGCGCTCGTCCTGTCGCGCCTTGCGGTCGTCGAACATCGGCGCGGGGTTCCCTTGCTCGCGCTCCTCCCTCGCCGCCGCGATCTGCATCTCCTTCCACGCCCGGTGGACCGCCTTGCCGGCGGCGCCGAGGCCGAAGAAGAACCAGAGCACCGAGAGGAACGGATCCGTCCCGAGCTTCGCGTCGAGCCAGCGGCCGACGAACAGGCCGAGCATGATGCAGAGCACCACCTCGAGACCGACGGTCCCGTAGCTTCCGACGGCCTTCCAATCCTGCTTCATCAGGGGATCCGATCACCCGGTGGTACCTGGGTGCCTCCGGTCGCGATTACAAGCGGTCCCGGACGGGGTCAACCGCCGTCGGGCGCCTGCGCCGGAGGCGCACCGCCTACCGCCGCGCGACAAGCGCCTCGAGCGCGGATCGCATCGCCTGCGCGGCCCTGCCGCGGTGGCTCACGCGGTTCTTCTCGGCCTCGTCGAGCTCAGCCATCGTCCGTCCGTACGCTTCCACGACGAACAGCGGGTCGTAGCCGAAGCCGCCCGTACCCCTGGGCGCTCTGCCGATCCATCCCTCGCAGCGCCCTTCGGTCACGACGGGTTGCTCCTCGGATCGCGGATCGAGCAGCACCATCACGCAACGGAAGCGCGCTCGACGGGCGTCGTCCGCCGCGTGCGCGAGCGCCGAGAGCAGCGCCTCGTTGTTCTCCGCGTCGGTCGCGCTCTCCCCCGCGAAGCGGGCGGACCGCACGCCCGGCCGGCCGCCGAGCGCGTCCACCTCGAGCCCCGAGTCCTCGGCGAGCGTCACCATCTGTGACCGGAGCACCCCGGCGCGCACCTTGAGGAGCGCGTTGTCCAGGAACGTCGCGCCGTCCTCGACCACCGGCGGCGCGTCCGGCAGCACCTCCGCCAGCGAGAGCACCTCGATCGGGAGATCGGCGAGCAGCGATCGCAGCTCCGCGAGCTTCCCCCGGTTCGAGGTCGCGGCGAGCAGGCGCAGCCGCTCCCGGCTCACGCGATCCTCCAGTGGTCCGTCAGAAATAGCGCGGAGAGATCGACGCCGGCGTCGCTCAGCGCGCGGTGCTGCGCGCTCGCGAGCGACGCCACGCCCGCGAGCGCGAGGTCGATCATGCTGTCGAGCTCCGTCCGGGGGATGGCCTCGTCCTCGGCCGTCGCCTGGACCTCGACGACCGAGCCGACCGTCGTCGCCACGACGTTCATGTCGACGCGCGCCGCGCTGTCCTCGGTGTACACGAGATCGAGGGCGAGCCCGCCCGGAAGGTGGCCCACGCTGATCGCCGCCACCTGATCGCGGAGCACCGGCCCCTCGAGCGACCCGGCCGCGCGCATCCGGTCGAGCGCCAGCGCGAGCGCCACGAACCCGGCGGTGATCGACGCGGTCCGCGTGCCCCCGTCCGCCTCGAGGATGTCGCAGTCGATCGCGATCGTCTGCTCGCCGAGCTGCTTCAGATCGATCGCCGCCCGGAGCGCGCGCCCGATGAGCCGCTGGATCTCCTGCGTGCGCCCGCTCGGGGCCTTGCCCCGCCCGTCGCGCGGCTCCCTGCGGACCGGGCTCGATCGCGGGTGCATCTGGTACTCGGCCGTGAGCCAGCCCTTGCCCTTGCCCATCATCCAGGCGGGCACCGTGGGCTCGACCGACGCCGTGCAGAGCACGACCGTCCTCCCGGCGCGGTAGAGGACGGAGCCCTCGGCGTTGCGGTGGAACCCGAGGATCATCTCCACGGGGCGGTGGGCGTCGAGGGCGCGGCCGTCAGGGCGATTCACGAGGGCCGCCTTAGCACAACTCGGGCGACGCACGGGCTCGCCTCGCGGCGGCGCGCGAGGCGCCCTGCGGCCCGGCGGCGCTACATCCCGAACCAGGGGCCCGGGTCGATCACCTCGGCGCCGCGCCTCAGCTCGAAGTAGAGCCTCGCGCCGTCCGGCCCGCTCGCGACCGTGCCCACCCGCGCCCCGCCCGGGAGCTGATCGCCGGCGCGCACGTCCGCGGCGCCGAGGCTCGCGTACACCGAGTAGTGCCGCTCGCCGTGATCGACGATCACGGTGAGCCCGTAGTCCGCGTAGGTGTCGGCGAAGGCCACCCGCCCCGCGGCCACGCTGCGGACCGGCGCGCCGTCCAGCGCGGTGAGCTCGACGCCGGGCCCGCCGGCGCCGCGGCGCGACACCTTGCGCACCTCCGCGCGGCCGGCGATCGGGAAGGGGAGCCGACCCCGGAGCGAGCGGAAGCCGGCGCGGCGATCGAGCTCGGCGGGCCCGGTGTCCGCGCCGTAGATCGCGAGGTAGTCGGGGCGCACGCTCGTCTCGAACGCGCGCCCGAACGCGGCGCGGCGCTCCTCCTCCTGGGCCAGCGCGACCCGCGCGCGGTTCATCGCCTCGCGGTGCACCTCGAGGGGCGCGCGCTCCGCGCCGAGGTGCGTGAGCCGGTCCGCGAGCTCGGCGCTGCGCCGGGTCAGCTCGGCCTCGCGGGCGAGGTCGCGCTCCAAGGCGAGCCGGGTGCGCTCCACGCGGGCGGCGTGGTCGACAAGCGCGTCGAACCCGCCGCCCACCGGGAGGAAGCCGGCGCGGATGTGGCGATAGTACGCGCGGCCGCGCGCGACCATCCGGCGGCGGGTGAGCTCGAGCGCGGGGCCGATGGAGTCGAGCTCCGCGCGCAGCGCCTTCTCCTCGGCGTCGAGCTTCGCGAGCAGCCGGTCGAGATCGTTCTCCGCCAGCGCCGAGCTCGGGCGCGCCGCCGCGGCCCGCGTCGCCACGGAGGGCGGGGGAGCCGCCGGGGCATAGGCCGCCGGGACCTCGGCGCCGCTGGTCGCCGCGCCGGTCAGGAGCGCCAGCGCGATCGGCGCGAGCCGGGCGCGGCGCCTCACACGGCCACCATCTTGCGCAGCGTGAGCACCGCGGTCGCGGCGCCGAGCGTGGCGCCGAGGGCGACCATCCCGAGCGCGACCGGCCAGGGCAGGAACGACGGCGAGACGCCGAGCAGGTTGGCGAGCTCGTGATCGAAGCGGCCCCGCACCATCATGAACAGCGCGCCCAGCATCAGCAGCGCGCCGGCCGCGCCGGCCGCCCCCTGCGTCGCGCCCTCGACGATGAACGGCCGGCGCACGAAGCCGTCGGTCGCGCCGACGAGCTTCAGCACCTCGACCTCGATCTTCCGGCGGTGCAGGAGGAGGCGCATCGTCGAGCCGATGACGCTGACGACGGCGCAGAGGACGATCGCCGCGAGGCAGGTGCTCGCGGCCACGCCGCCGCCGAGGAGCGACGAGAGCCGCTCCGTCCAGCGCTGGTAGGTCTCCACCGTGTCCACGGCCGGCAGGGCGCGCAGCTTCACGGTCATCGACGCGAGCGCCTCGTCGGAGATCTCCTCGGTGAAGCCGACCTCGAGGGACGCGGGGAACGCGCTCAGGGGCAGCGCGGCGAGGGCCTTGTCGCCGTCGTCGTGCACCACCTCGCGGCGCGCCTCGGCGCTCGTCACGAGCCGGACCTTCTTGACCCCCTGCGTGCCCTCGAGCGCGCGGGTGAGCTCCGCGGTCTCCGCCTCGGTCGCGCTGTCGAGCAGGTAGACCGTGGCGCGGCCCGCGCGCGACCAGCGATCGCGAACGGCCATGAGGTTCGTGACCACGAGGAGGGCCGACGCGAGGCAGACGAATGCAACCGCGAGCGAGAAGATCGACAGCGCCTGCAGGCGCCAGTCGCTCCTCCCGGCCCGCCAGGTGCGAAGCCATCTCCGCCGATCGTCACGCTCGCTGGTCTGCATCCCGTTCCCTTATCCCCGTCGCATGATGCGGCGCGCTCGGCGCTACGCTGCGCCGCGCACGCCGCTGTCCATCTCGTCCGCGTCGTCGTCGCCTACGAGCTCGCCGCCGGACCCGAGGCCGTGCGGCACGTCCGTCGCCTTCCCGTCGTCGAGCACCACGACGCGCCGCGGGCGCACGTCGAGCAGCGTCCGGTCGTGCGTCGCGAACAGGACCGTCGTGCCGATCTCGTGGATGTCCTCGAACAGCCCGAGCAGATCGATCGCGAGCTGCGGGTCGAGGTTGCCCGTGGGCTCGTCCGCGAGGATCAGCGCCGGCTCCCCGACGATCGCCCGCGCGATCGAGACGCGCTGCTGCTCGCCGCCGCTCAGCACCTGCGCCCGGTCACCGCCGCGCCCCGACAGACCGACACGCTCGAGCGCCTCGCCTACCCGGGTCCGCAGCAGGCGCGACGGGAGGCCGAGCACCTCGAGCGCGATCGCCACGTTGTCGAAGACCGTCCAGCTCGGGACCAGCTTGAAATCCTGGAACACGAAGCCGATGTTGCGCCGGAGCGCGGGGATCGACGCGTCGGTCAGGCGCGCGATGTCCCGGCCGAGGAACAGGATCCGGCCGTCATCGACGCGCTCGGTGCGGTGCACGAGCCGGAGGAGCGTGCTCTTGCCCGAGCCGCTCGGGCCGGTGATGAACACGAACTCGCCCCGCTCGATCGACAGCGACATCCCGCGGAGCACCGGCTGATCCGCGCGGTAGGACTTATATACGTCCTCGAAGACGAGGATTGGCCGTCGCGCGGCGGACGCGTCGTAGCGGTGACCGGGCCGGAGCGCCGGACGAAATGAGCCTTGCGGAGGGGGCGCCGCCATCGGACCCTTCACCTATCAGCCTGCTCGGACACGGAAAACTTTTCGGCCGACGCCCGGGCGAGCGTCCTCTCCGGGTCGTCTTTTTCGGCCTCCCGCTGGCCGCGCTGCTGCTCCACGGCGACGGCCACGAGATCGTCCTCGCCGCGATCAGCCGCGCCGACGCGGTGGGGCTCCGCCGCGCCCGACGGGTCTTCGGCGCGCGCCTCCTCCTGCGCCCCGACGTCGAGCGCCCCGAGCTCGGGTCGCGCGTCGAGGCGCTCGCGCCCGACCTCCTCGTCAGCTGGTTCTGGACCACGCGCCTGCCGATGTCGCTCGTGACGGCGGCGCGGCTCGGCGGCATCGGCGTGCATCCCTCCCTGCTCCCGCGTCATCGCGGGCCGGATCCCACCTTCTGGGCGATCGCCTCGGGCGACGCCGAGAGCGGCGTCACGGCGCACCGGATCGAGGCGGAGTACGACACAGGCGACATCCTGGAGCAGGAGAGGCTCCTCATCGATCCGGCGTGGACCGCGTGGCAGCTCGCCCGCGCCCTGGACCGGCCGAGCCTGCGCGTCCTGCGACGCACGGTCGCCCGGTTCGCGCGCGGCGAGGAGGTGGCGGGGTTCGCCCAGGATCCGGCGCTCGCGACGGAGGCGCCCGCGCCGGACGACGAGGCGTGCGCCATCTGCTGGTCCTGGCCGACGGAGCGCGTGCTGCGGCACATCCGCGCCCTCGCCCCGGCGCCGGGGGCGTGGACCGAGATCGAGGGCGCCTGCGTCATCGTCCTGCGGGCCGCGCCGGCGCCGAGGTTCCCCGAGGCGCTCGCGCCGGGCGAGGCGGTAGCTGAGGGCGGGGTGGTCCTCGTGCGGACCGGCGACACGGCCGTCGCGCTGCTGGAGGGGGAGATCGATGGCGAGCCGGCGTCGGCGGCAGAGCTCGCGGCGCTCGTTTCGTCGGGCGCATCGGGCGCGCCGAGCGGGTGACCGCCGGCCGGGGTGTGCTCGGCGGGCGGCCGTGGCGCCGGCGGGGTCGCCTGGTCGGCGCGCGGGCCATCGAATCCTGAACCTACGCGCGCGCGACCGCGTAGGATGCGCCCCTCGGAGGATTCATGTCGGAACCCGCGCAGCTTGCGAAAAGCGCCCGCGAACTGCTTGCATCGGCGCTCAATGCGCTCCAGTCGAACGGGGGAGTGTCGCCGGAAATCGAGGCGCTCGCCGAACCGATTGCGCAGGCGATGGGCATCATGCATCGCGTCGAGCGCTCCGGGGGGCAGACCCTCGACGGCAGCGAGATCGCGTTAGGCCATGTGCGCGACGTCCTGAACCGCCTGCAGAGGATCACGGTGGCGGATCCGGTGGTCGACGTGTTGATGGAGCACGTCGCCTCCTCGCTGAGCAAGGTGCACGCGCTGAGCAGAGCGCAGGCCGCCGGCGCGCCAGCGCCGGCTCCGGTGGCCGCCCCTGCGCCCGTCGCGGTGGCACCGCCGCCCGTCGCGGTGGCACCGCCGCCAGTCGCGGTGGTTCCGCCGCCTGTCGCGGTGGCCGCCCCTGCGCCTGTTGTCGCGGTGGCCGCCCCTGCGCCCGTCGCGGTGGCACCGCCGCCTGTCGCGGTGGCCGCCCCTGTGCCCCTCCAGCAGACGCTGCCCTCGCCGCAGCCGTCACGGCATGCGCCGGCGCCCGCCCCGCCCGCTCGCCCCGCCGCCTCCCGCCCGGCTGCGGACGCGCGCCGAGCACCGCCGCCCCAGGCCACGCAGCCGTCGGTCGACAACCGCACGCCCGCTGCCGTTGTCGACGTCGAGCTCGGCGCTTTGACCCCGTCGAATTTTTACAAGGGCCTCGCTGGCAACGACGTCATCGAGCACGGCGGCATCTTCGTTGCGACCTACAAGATCCCGCCGACCGGCTCCGTCGTGAGCCTGCGTGTCCGCCTGCCGGGCGACTACGAGTTCACCGCGCTGGCGGCGGTCCGGTGGACGCGCGAGGCCGGCGGCTCGAAGGACTCGGCCGAGCCGGGCTTTGGCGCCCGGATCACGCAGATCTCGGCGGAGGGCCGCCAGCTCGTCTCCCGGTTCACGCGCAACAGGGAGCCGCTCTTCTACGACGACCTCTGACGCCGCAACGTCGCCTCGATCCTGGTGAACCGTTTTAACGCGCGCCCCGGCTCGCGAGCGAGCCGGCCGCTCCACCGCGTAGCCTCCGTCCTCTCCGCCGTCGCCCTTGCGGCGCTGCTGCTCCTCGCGCCGCGTCCCGCCCGGGCGACAGGCGACCCCGATCTCGCGTTCTGGACCTTCGAGACCGCGCATTTCCGCGTGCACCATCCGCAGGGCCTCGAGCCCGTCGCGGCGCGCATCGCCTCGCTCGCCGAGACGATCTACGGGCGCGTCGAGCACACGCTCGGCTACGCCCCGCAGGGCCGCACCGAGATCGTGATCACCGACGACTCGGAGATCGCGAACGGATCGGCCGGCACGCTCCCCTACAACGCGATCCACCTCCTCGTGTCGGGGCCCGAGGACATGTCGACGCTCGGCGACTACGACGACTGGTACCTCGACCTGCTCACGCACGAGTTCACGCACATCGCGCACCTCGACAACACCTCCGGGATCCCCTCGATCCTGAACGCGATCGTGGGCAAGTCGTTCTCGCCGAACCAGGTGCAGCCGCGGTGGATCATCGAGGGGCTCGCCGTCGTGAGCGAGAGCAACCACACGACCGGCGGCCGGATGCGCTCGACCACGTTCGACATGTACCTGCGCGCCGACGTGCTCGAGGACAACATCGCGGGGCTCGATCAGATCTCGAGCTCCCCGTTCCGCTGGCCGCAGGGCACCCTCTGGTACCTCTACGGATCGAGGTTCCTGGGCTGGATCATCGACGTCTACGGGCCCAACACGATGCGCGCCGTCTCCGCCGACTACGGCGCGTCGCTCATCCCGTGGGGGATCAACCGCGCCATCCGCCGTGTGACCGGCAAGACCTACGTCGAGCTCTACGAGGGCTGGAAGGACCACCTCCGCGGGCTTTACCGGGAGCAGATGGCGGCCGTCGAGGCGCGCGGTCTCCGCGAAGGCACGCGGCTCACCCATCACGGCCGCACCGTCTACTACCCGCGGTTCGTTCCGCCCGTCGCGCGCCGGACCGCGGCGGACGAGATCGTCTACTTCCGCGACGACGGCCGCGCCCGCCCCGGCATCTACCGCCTCTCGCTCGCCGCGCCTGCGCCCGGGGCCGAGCGCCAGGAGGCGCTTGTCGCGCGCACCAACGCGGCCTCGCGACCGGCGTTCACGCCGGCCGGCGACCTGATCTTCACGGCCCTCATGCCGTGGCGCAATCAGTACTATCGTCACGACCTGGTCTTCCTTCCACGCGCCGAGGAGGCGCCCGACGGCGACGAGCCCGCGCGGCGCCGGCTGACGCGCGGCCTCCGCTCCTCGGCCCCCGACGTGAGCCCGACCGGAGATCTCGTCGCCTTCTCGCTCAACAGCAAGGGCACCCGCTACCTGGAGATCGCTCGGCTCTCCCGGGACGGCGCCCTCTCGGAGCGGCGCGATCTCGTGCCGAGCGCCCGCTTCGAGCAGGCCTACTCCCCGTCGTTCTCTCCCGACGGCAAGCGCCTCGCCTACAGCGTCTGGACCGCCGGCGGCTACCGCGACATCCGCGTGGTGGACGTCGCCACCGGCAGCTACCGCCAGGTGACGCGCGATCGCGCCACCGAGATGAGCCCGGTCTGGTCGCCCGACGGCGAGACGCTTTATTTCTCCTCCGACCGCACCGGCATCCAGAACGTCTACGCCTACGCGCTCTCGGCCGGCACGCTGCGGCAGGTCACCAACGTCAGACTCGGGGCCTTCCATCCGGCGATCAGCCCCGATGGAAAGACACTTGTCTATGTCGGATATACCTCCCGCGGCCACGATCTCTTCGTCATGCCGCTCGACCCGGCGCGCTTCCTCCCGGCGCCGCCGCCCCCGACCGACCGCCCCGATCCCGCGACCGAGCCCTCGGCGGTGCGGCTCGAGCGCTCCCCCTACAGCCCGTTTCCGACGCTCGCGCCGCGCGCGATCACGCTCGACTACGCGCCCGGGAGCTATGGATCGAACGCGCTGACCGTGAGCGTGACCGGCTCCGACATCGTCGGTCGCCACGGGGTCTTCGGCGAGCTCACCGTGCAGCCGGACGCGCCGGCCCCGACCGTCCTCTTCGGGTACACTTACGGGCGATTGCCCATCGATCTCGGTGTCCGCGCGTACTACGCCATGTCGCCGCGCAGCGGCTACCGCATCAACGGCCGCAACGTCACCTACGACGAGCGATCGATCGGGATCGTCTCGGGCGTCAGCTACCCGATCCGCGGCGAGTTCTCGCGGCAGAACCTGAGCGCATCGTTCAGCAGCGTCGCCTTCAAGGGGCAGCTCCCCATCGGCAACAAGCTTGACCCGTACGCGCCCCGGACCGTCCTCCCGCCGCAGGGCACGCTGAACCTCGCGCACATCGGCTATGGGTTCTCGAACGCCGAGGGCTCGATCGACGCTGCCGGCGCGTCGCGCGGGCTCTCGCTCAACGCTGGCCTCGATTACGCCGGCCCGGAGACGGCCAGCAGCTATACGACCTACGCGTTCTCGACGGCCCTCAGCGCGTACGTCGCGATGCCCTGGTCAGGCGACCACACCCTCGCATTCCGCGTCGCCGGGGCGGTCTCCGGCGGCAACTTCCCTCGCGGCGCCACCTACGCGGTCGGCGGGTACGATCTCGAGAACCTCACGCTCGTCGACACCCTGCTCACCGGGGTCACGAATAGCTCGTTCACGCTCCGCGGCTATGCGCCGGGCGTGATGGCGGGTCGCTCGTATTTCTCGCAGACGTTCGAGTACCGCGTGCCCCTCCTGCAGCCCGATCGCGGCCTCTCGACGCTGCCGCTCTACCTGCGCCGCATCGACGCGAGCCTCTTCCTCGACCACGGCGGCGCATTCAACCGCTTCGAGACGGACGACCTCGCGCTCTTCACGCAGAAGAGCCTGCTCTACTCGCCCCAGCTGCACACCTCGATCGGCGGCGAGGTGTGGCTGAGCCTGACGCTCGGGTACGTCCTCTCTTCGCAGCTGCGCTTCGGGTACGCGTACGGCCTGAGCCCGCTCGCGATCCCCGGTGGCCAGCTCTACTTCGTCGCGACGAACTCGTTCTGAGCGCCGCGCCCGGCCGGAAACTTTGCCCGTGCCGACCCCTTCGCCCACGGTGCTCGGCCATGCGCCGCTTCCTCCTCGCCCTGAGCCTCGTCCACCTCGCCGGCTGCGGCATCGTCCCGAGCAGCTCCCAGCGCCTCACCGAGGCGGCGCTCGAGATGAACACGGCGGCCCGGTTCGGCCGCATGGATGTCGCGCTCGAGCGCGTCGGGTCGAAGGCGCGCCAGGACTTCATGAGCCGCCACGCCGACTGGGGCACGCGCCTGCGGGTCGTCGACGTGGAGTTCGGCGGCTTCGAGATGACCCAGCGCGACGAGGCCGAGGTCTACCTCGATGTCCTCTGGCTGCGGAACGACGAGGCCACGGTCCGCACCACCCGGGTCGCGCAGCGCTGGCGCGACGAGCGAGGCCACTGGGAGCTGGTCGGCGAGGAGCGACGACACGGCGACACCGGGCTCCTCGGCGAGCCCCCGCCGAAGGAGAAGGCAGCCGGCGAGGCGGCGAGCGACCCGGGCCGGCAACCCGGCCTGAGCCTTCACACGCGTGTCATTCGTGATGAGTGAGCGCCGCCGCTGGACCGGGCGACTCTAGGCCGCGCGCAGGGCCAGCGCGGCGCGGGCGGGGCGTCGGTGGTCGCTCGGGCCGCCCCGCAGCGGCGGCCCCGCGTGTGGCCGGCGAACCGGCCATGCACCCGTCAAGAAGCCGGGGAAGGGCTCGCGGGAGCGGCGCCCTTGGAGGCGCGGGGCTTCTTCGCCTTGCCGGCGACCTCGGTCGTGGCCCGCGACAGCTTGCTGCGCTTGGCGCGCTCCTTCTTGGCCGTCTGCGCCTTGCGGCGCTTCATCTTCATCGACTGGCGGCGATCGCGCTTGCCCATCTGCTTCAATCTCCTCACGGTCGGGGCGCGGGCGCGGCATCGTGACGACAGCTCGCCAGGCGAGCCCCATCCTGCACCGGTGGATGGCCTACCGCGGGGCCCCTCAAAGGGAGCGGGACTCTGCCCAAGAGCGAATGGAAGTGCAAGGGGCAATGCGCTCGAAAACGCAGTTCTTGCGCTAGACGAGTGTGCAGTACGGCGCTCCGTCGGGGCGTCCGTTGGCGAGCCCTGGTTCGCAGGGCGCAGGGGCTGCGGGCGTTACATCGGCGCGGGATCCGCGCGGCTCCCGGCGCATCCGGCCGCGCTCAGCCGCCGACCGCGCCGTCCAGCGCGACCTCGCGGCCGCGCACCTCAAGGCGGTACCGGGAGTTCACGGTCTCTATGTAGAAGACTTCGCGCCCGGCGAGCCGCAATACGCGCTTGACCGGCGTCGTCACGTATTCATGCATTCCGTCGGAGAACTCGATGACGATGACCGAGCCTTTCCGTGGTGCACGGACGAGCCGGCCAACGACTGCGCGCGATCCCCGGCCGAGCTTGCGGAGCACAACCTGCACAACAGAGATGCTAGCACGCAGATCTCGGCCGAGCACAAGCTGCACAAGCAGCACCTCTCGCAACTAGGTCCCACCCTGGCCCAGGGTGTCCGGCTGCATCGGAGCGGCCCGGACCTTCGCACCGCGGACGGCGAGCCGGCGGTGGGGGGGCCGGCCCTGGGCGGAAAAGTTCTATAAATCGATCGTCCTCGCGGGCGTACAACGGTCCTGCAGACCCTGCCGGCCGTCGAGCAGGCCCATCGACCGCTCGTCCTCATCGCCGGATCGCGATCAGGGCGGAATCCTGGCGAACGATCTCAGCTTCGAGGCAGGGTCGCGCAGCCTACGGTGTGTTCTGCCTGACATCCAGCCCGCTCGGGCTGCACTGGGGGTCGAGGCGCCTCGGTCCGGGCGCTCTTCGCTGTGCCCGGCCGCTGCTGCGCCGCGGTGCGCGCCAGGTCGGGCCTGGCGCACTGCGGCTCGGCGGCTCGTCCAGGGGTCCGCGTCATCGCCGGTGGGCGGTCGAGCTGGTCCGGTTGGTCGGATCGGTCACGCCGGGCGCGCCCTTGTCCGCGAAGTAGGTGCGGAGCATGTCGCACGCGACGTTGGTCGCTTTCACTCGCCATTTCGGGGCGTTGGCGACCATCACGGAGATCGCGACCTCCGGTTTGCGGCTCGGGGCGAAGCCGACAAACCAGGTGTAGAAGGGCCCCTCGGGCGCCGGCTTCGTGAGCGTCCCGGTCTTGCCGGCGACGCGGATATCCGGGAGGTAGGCGCGACCGTTGCGATCGTGGAACGAGCGGTAGCTCGTGCCGTTATCCACCGTCGCTTCCATCATCGCGGTCACCGCGCTCGCCGTGCTCTCGTCCATCACCCGCTTGAGCACCTGCCGCTCGCTCGCGCCCTGGTAGATCTCGCCGATTTCGTCCTTCACGCTCGACACGACGTGGAGCCGGATCATCTCGCCGCCGTTGGCGACGGTGGTCGCCAGGTTCGCCCCCTGGAACGGCGACAGCGTCGTGTTCCAGAAGCCGGCCGCGGTGCGCGCGAAGCCGAGCTCGTCCTCCGGCAGCGAGATCGTGCTCGCCGCGATCTTGACGTCGAACGGCGTGTCCTGCCCCCATCCGAGCTTCGCGGCCACGGCGCCGAGCTTCTCGTGGTCGAGGTTCTTGGCGGCGAGCCGCGCGAACACCGTGTTGATGCTCCGGCCCATCGCCTGCGTGAGCGTCGCGCAGTACTTGTCGCGTCGTTTGTTGTCGATCATGTCGGCCGGCCGGATCGAGTGCTCGCCGCCCGAATAACACTGCTTCGTGCTCGGGCTCAGGCCGGCCTCCATGAGGGCGGTGCCGGTCACGACCTTGAAGATGCTCGCCGACGGCGCGGTGGCCTCGGCGGCGACGTCGTGCAGCGCGCCTTCGTGCACGTAGCTCGCCCAGACGAGCACCTTCCCGGTGCGGATATCGGTCATCACGACCGCGCCCTCCGGGACCTGGCCTGCCCGCAGGAAGCCGATCGCCGCGCGCTGGTACATCGGGTCGAGGGTCAGCTCCGCGACGCGGCCGGTGTGCGCCGGCGCCGTCGGCGGGCTCCTCCGGTCGTCGATGCGCGTGAGGTCGAGGTCCGTGAGCGGCGGCGGCGTCACGGTCCGTGTGATCTTCGGCGCGCCGGCGATCGTCTTCTTGGCGAGCAGCCCTCCGAGCTTTACGTCGTGCTCGCGCAGCATGGGGAGGGTCACGGCCACGAGCCCCACGGCTGCACCGACGGCGATCCACTGACGCATCTCGCGCATGGCCCGACGGGTACCCTGCCGCGGTGTGCTGGGCCAAAATTGAGGCGCGCCATTCCGCCTGCGGGCGTCGCGCGCCGCGGGCCGTGCGCTCAGGATGCTCTGGCGGCAAATTTCGTTGGAGGGCAAACGATCGAGGGCCGCGGCCGGAGCGCCGGTCGCGGCGGGGAGGGCGGCGCTGCGGGGCTAGAACGACAGGCCGAGCCGGGCGCCGAGCTCGTGCAGCGCGTGCGCGTCGGCCCGCTTCAAGGTGTTGCCCGGCACCCGGAGGAGGTTCTCGTCCGAGCCGCTGCCCGGCGTCAGGTAGGCGTTGTAATTCACGCTGAGCCGCACGTTCTTTGTATGCCAGTAGTTGGCGCCGAGGCCGAGCTGCATGACCTTGAGGTCGGTGCCCGGCCCGCCCTCGGCGCCCGGCGTGTTCTCGTCGTACGTGCTGCCGCGACGGGACGCGCCGTCGTACGTCGCATGGATCCCCGCGAGCAGCGCCGCGACCTCGAGCCCCGACCTCGGCTTCTCGGGCTCCTTCGCCAGATCGACCTTCGCGGGGCGCGGGCTGTACCCGGGGTCGCCGGTGACGAAGGCGTCGCCCACGGGCCATGCGGACAGCTGCACGTACCACGCGAGGCCGTTCACCTGGCCGAGCCGCTCGGTGTTGGTGAGCTGATAGCCCTCCACCGCCTCGCGGGTGTCGTTCGCGAGGTAATACGCCTCGGCCCGGAGCTCGACCCACTTGATGGGCAGCCGGAGCTCGCCGCCGATCGCGTTCTGCGCCCCCGACGGGATGACGTGGATCTGCCGCTGCAGCGAATCCCTGTAGCCGCCGCTCCAGAGCGTGTACCCCTGCCCCGTCCTGATGGGCGCGTAGTCGTAGCCCACGTAGCCCTGGTCGCGCTCCCCGTGCTGTGCGCTGAGGCCGATCTGCGCCTTGGCGAGCAGCCCCTTCCTGTCGCCGGCGAACGGGCGGGCGAACACGCGGCCGATGAAATCGGGCGGCGCATCGACGCCCGGCCGGTTCTGGCCGTCGCCGGCGACCACGCCGATGCCGTAGGAGAACATCTTGTCGGCGACGTCGCCCCACGCCATCAACCCGATGCTCTTGCCCTCGGGGTGGGCGAAGCTGCGCATGGCGATGTTGCGCTCCATGAACGTGATGCTGTTGCTGCTCGTCTGGATCTCCATCCCGAAGGGGGAGTTGAACTGTCCGAGCATGAAGTTCAGCGCCGGCATGACCGAGTAGTTGATCCAGACGTCGGCGAGCGAGGCGCTCGCGCTCGTGCTCTGGACCGCGGCGAAGCGCGCGGTCTCGGCCGTCGGCTCAGCGCCCGCCGGCGCGGCGGAGGTCTCGCTCCTGCCGTTGGCGTTCCCGAGCGGCTGGCCGGCGAAGTCGACGTCGAGCTTGAACGACCATCGCTTCAGGAGCTCGCCGTCGAGCTCCAGCCGCGCGCGGCGGACGAAGAAGCGCGGCTGCAACGCGTTCCCCCCGTCGGCCGCCTTCACGTCCGAGACCCCGCTGCCGAAGCTGCTGGCGAAATCGAGGTGCATCCGCCCCTTCGGGTACAGCCGGAAGGTGTCGTTGGCGTCCCGCAGGAAGAAGCCGCCGTGCCAGCCGGCCAGCGGCTGCTGCTCCGTCACGACCGCGGCCTCGGCGGTCGGCGCGAACACCTGCGTCGGCGGCGGCGGCACTGCGGCGGTCGCTGCTGCTCCAGGAGGAGGCGGAGGCGGTAGCTCCGCTGCCGGTGGCGGCACCGGATCCGGCGGCGGAGCGGGCGCCGGGGCGGCAGCGGGCGGCGGCGGCACCGCGCCGGCGGGCGGCACCGCGCCGGCGGGCGGTGCCGGGGCTGCCGCCGGTGGCGGCGCCGGAGCCGGTTGCGCTGGGCCCTGGGGCCCAGGCTGTGCTAGCGCCGAAAGGCCCGACAGCGTAACAGTCATGCCCAGCAGCGCCGATGTAGCTAACCTCATGCAGTTCTCCCTGTGCGGGGCTCGCCCGCGCGCCCGATACAACACGCATTTCACCGCGAGATTATGACCAGGACGTTACGATTCTGCGTAGGTCACAGGGCGAGCGGGCAGGACAGTCGCGTGAGAGGTGGGTGTAGTCAAGGGCCCGTTCATGGGAGGACGGCACGTACCGGCGGCGGAGCGCCGGGGCAAAGGCGGGGAAGGATCACGCGATGACGACCAGCGTGCGGATCACGGCGGATGTCGAGGTGCTCGACAACAGCACCTTGGTGGCCCTCGCCGGGCCAGGGAACGAGAATCTCAAGCTCATCGCGCGCACTCTTGGCATCGAGTCGGGCGTCCGAGGCAACACGATCCGGCTCGCCGGGGATGCGGACAAGGTCGCGCTCGCCGAGCGGTGCCTGGCGGAGGCCGCGCAGATGTTGAGGAGCGGCGTGGTCCTCGACCCGCAGGACTACGTCCGCGGGGTGCAGGCGCTCCGGGACGACCCGGGGATGACCCTGCGCGATCTGTTCGAGGACGTCGTCCTCATCTCGGCGCGCCGCCGGCCGATCTCGGCGAAGGGGCTGGCGCAGAAGCGCTATATCCAGGCGATCCGATCGAACGACATGACGTTCGGCATCGGGCCGGCGGGGACGGGCAAGACGTACCTCGCGATGGCCATGGCGGTCCACGCCCTGCTCGAGCGCCGCGTCAAGCGGATCATCCTGACCCGTCCGGCCGTCGAGGCGGGAGAGCGGCTCGGCTTCCTGCCCGGCGATCTCGCCGAGAAGGTGAATCCTTACCTGCGCCCGCTCTACGATGCGCTCCACGACATGATGGACGCGGACAAGGCGCAAGGCCTCGTGACGCGCGGTCAGATCGAGGTCGCCCCGCTCGCCTTCATGCGCGGCCGCACGCTCAACGATTGCTTCGTCATCCTCGACGAGGCGCAGAACGCGACGAGCGACCAGATGCGCATGTTCCTCACGCGCCTCGGCTACGCCTCGCGCGCCGTGGTGACCGGCGACGTCACGCAGGTCGATCTCCCGCACGGCGCGCGCAGCGGCCTCGCCGAGGCGCGCGAGCTGCTCGCGGGGATCGAGGGGATCGCGATCTGCTCGTTCACCGAGGTCGACGTCGTGCGCCACCCGCTCGTGCAGCGGATCATCGTGGCGTACGAGCAGCGGGACGCCGAGGTGGCCCGCCAGCGCGAGGCGCGACGGAGCGAGGCGGGTCGCGGCCGCGGCGGCGCCGCCGGCGAGGCCGGCGAGGCGGGGGCTACACCGCAGGGCCGAGCGGCGGGCGAGTCGGGCGGAGCTGGCGAAGCGCGCTGACGGCGATGCCGCTGGACGAGACGCCGGCGCCGGCGCTCTCATCCAGCGGAGCTGATCATTTCTTCTTCAGCTCCACGGGGGATTCGCGCACGAGCATGGCGTCGGGCCCGGTTACCCGGAGCCGGCCGTCGATGACGTTCTCCTTCAGCTCGCCGACGAGGATGCCGGTCATCGCGTTCGGCGCGCGCGGATCTTCGGGGAAGACCGAGGCGCGGACCATGCCGTCCTCGACCTTTCCGACGATCGTCGCGTCACCGAGCGCGCCCTTCGCGGTGCCCTTCAGCTCACCGCTCGGCTCGATGGTCAGCGTCACCGTTCCTGGGCCGGTGGCCAGCTTGCCGTCGTCCTTCTGGCGCACGGCGTCCTTGACCTTGGGGGGCAGCACGACGCTGCCTTTCTTGGCGTCGTAGCGCCCTTCCCACGTCCCCTGCCATGCGGGCGCGCCCTTGGGATCGCCCGCGTCTCCCGGCGCGCCTGCGCTCGGCAGCTCCGTGGCGGCCGAGCTGGCCGCGGGCTGCGCGACCGCCGCGCTCGGCTGGGGCGGCGGGGGCGCTGGTCGCTCCGGTTCGCCCGGGCGCGGCGGGCTCTCCTCGCAGGCCGCGAGGAGAGCGATGGCGAAGGACAGGAGGAGCGCGGGGGCACCGCCGCGCGTCCGGCGGGCTCGTGTTCCGGTGGCGTTCACGCGGACGCTTCTATTACGTGCTGGGCCAGCCGTCCCGTCGATTTGACGGGCCCGCGTCGTCGAGGCGCGGCGCCTCCGGATCAGGAGGCCGTGCGGAACGCCAGGGTCCAGTGCCGGTCGCTCGTCATTTGCGCGCATTCGGGGGGAATCCCGAGCGAGCGCAGGATTTCCCGGACCTCCACGAGCGAGAGCGCGGCGCGCAGCGATGCGTCGAAGAGGGCTCGCTGGTACGCCGTATCGTTCGCTGCATACGTACCGACGAGGGCCGCCACCGACGCCTCGTCGTCTGGACGGACCAGATCTCGCACGAACAGGACCCCGCCGGGTCGGAGGACGCGGAGCATCTCGCGCATGACCCGCATCGGCTCCGGGATGTGATGGACGATGCTGTTCGAAAGGACGGCTGAAAACGTCTCGTCCGGTTCGGGCAGCGCCGTGGCGTCCTCGAGGGCGAGCGCGATCGCGCCGGTGAGCCCGGCCTGCTCGACGTGGCGGCGCCCGAGATCGAGCATCGAGGCGGAGAGATCGATCGCCTTGATCCGCGCTGTCGGCACGCGCTTGCAAAGCTCGATGGGCAACAGGCACGTCCCTGTGCCGACGTCGAGGGCGTATGCGAGATCGGGGACGTGGGCGAGGAGAGCGTCGCAGAACGCCGTGTTCACGGCGGCGTGGTCCATGCTGTCGTAGGCCCGCGCGTCCTCGTCGGTATCCATCACCTCGGGTTCGAGCACGCGTACCAGCGACATGCGCGCATCGTTCTCCGCGGCGGACGCGCATGTCAACCGATTGTCGGCGGCTGGTCAATCTCGTCCGACCGCCGGGCCGGCGTCGACCGGGGCCGGCGTGGATCCTGGGTCGGCGTGGATATGGACAGGAAGGCGTTTGAAGAAGTCGAGGCGGAGCGGGCCATCTCCCCGCCGTCCCTCCTCCTCCTCCTCCATTGGGGCGGGCGCCAATGTCGTAGAGGACGTGCACCCCGGGGCGCGACCCGCGCGCCGCGCTCGAGAGCACCGGGCCGAAGGCTGAGCTCTCTCGGGAGAGCTCGAGCGGAGAGGCCGAGCACGGCGATGAGCTCTCCTCGGCGCTCTCCTATGTAACGAGAGGCCTGCCGACCGGCCGCGCGTACACGCACCGGTCTGCCGGGCGCGACGGGCTCCAGGTGGCCACCCCACGCCGCCCGCGGGCCGAAGCTGCGGGGTTCATGTCGAGATCGGTGCTGCGCGAGAAAGCGTGCCTCGGATCGGGGCGGCGCCGACGTGGAGTCGTCAATCCGAAGAGCTCGGCGGGTTGGCTGTCGATCGGGACGCGGCCGAGCACGGGGCCAGCGCTATCTCGCGGAGATGAGCGGATGTCGTGCGAAGAGCTCGACCAGCGGCTCGCGGCGCGCTGCTGGCGACTTGCTCCGGCGCAGCGGGGCTCGAAGCGGGCGCGCGAGCATAGACGCCGGGGTCGCGCCGCGGGCGGACAGGAAAGGTGGTCTCGGCGAGAGCACGTGGCCCCGTGGACCGTGAGGCGAGGGGCTCACGGGTCGACCGTGGTTCCTCCCCCTCCGGCGCTCATAGCGAAGCTACCCCGCCGCGCCCCTCCCGCGGGCGGCATCGTATCACGCCCCTGCATAGGTCAGTCGTGCGCCCAGGGCGTGCAATGTAGCCAGGCGCTGGCCGCCTGTGTGTGGTCGCCAGGCGCTCGCACCCGGCTCGGGGCGCTTCAATGATTGGGGTGAGCAGGCCCAGGCCGGGGTCGATGCGCCTCGCCGTTGTGCGCGTGCCCGCATTGCCGCCCGTGACGGGCCTGATCAAGGGAGCGGGGTGGCTTGGTTCTCATACAGTGCTTACCTGACCTGCCGCGAGCACCCGAGACACGCAATGCCGCGGTGCATCGTGAGCGGGGCTGAGGGGATTGGCGCGGCCCGGGCCGTCCTGCGCGGGGGAGGGGTCTCGGCTATCAATCGACGCGCGTGGGGCGCTTCATCGCTCGGTTCGTGTCGAGCAAAGCAGCCCAGCCGTTCGTGGCCGTCCAATGAGCTCTCCGATTGAGCCCGCCCGCAGCGCCTATTGAAAGAAAAGACGGCCGGCTATCCTCAATTCGCTTGACCAGGCAAGTGGCAACGGCATAGTCGTATCCAACCGCCGAGCTGGATTCGGCGACGAGGGAGAGCACATGGCGACCGATGCCTTTTCACAGCAGATTGTAAACCTCGTGCGGAAAATGCCGGACGAGGCGATCCTCGCGCTCGTCAAGAATCAGCTGGGCGCCGTGACGGGGGGAGCGCCGTTGGTTCCGGCTGCAGCTCCGGCGCCGCGTCGCAGCCGTTCGCGCGCCCGCCCTGGAGCGGTCCAGTCCAAACCCTCTTCCGTCGCGGCCAAGCGTGGTGCCGCGCCGAAGCGCCGGCCTGGCCGCCCGCGCAAGTCGCCGGCCGCCTCGGCGGAGCGTCAGGAGACGCTTGACGCGGTCGAGCGCGTCGTCAAGGCGAGCTCGGGCGTCAGCGCGAGCGAGGTGGCGAAGCAGGCGGGGATCCCGCAGACGCGCGCCGCCGCAGCGCTGAAGGAGCTCAAGCTGGAGAAGCGGATCTTCCAGGGGGGCGACCGTCGCTTTGCCCGCTATGCAGGCGACGCGAAGACCGCCGAGCAGGCGAGCGCGAACGCGCGCAAGACCGCGGCGGGACCTGCGCCTGTGAAGAAGCCGAGCGCCAAGGGACGCAAGCGCGTCGCTCAGGCGGCCGCTCCAGCGAAGTAGGTCTGGAGACCGCTGCACACGCAGGGGTCACATTGGGATGAAGGCTTTACTGACGCGCTGCGTTCAGAATGGCTGTCCCGTTCGAGACGGAGCTCAGGGCGGGCTCCAGGTGAGCCCGCTGTCCTCGGAGGCCGTGACGTACCATCCGCGACGCGACGTCCCGGTGACGTCTGCCTGGAGGAGCATCAAGAGTCGATTTCCGAAGGAGAGGAGCGCTCCGAGCTCGATACGGCCGCGCTCGCCCGTGTCTTCGCCGATTACCCTGGGGACGTCGTAGATCTTACCTCCTTCCGGCGATTGCGCGATATGGAGCCCCCATCGCGTTGCGGCGCGGGACGTCAGCACCGCCACGACCCCCTCGCGTGTGGGCGCCAGAGCGACAGACCGTTCGTGCGGCCCCATCCAGGGGCGAAAGGGCGGCTTCTCGGCGAGGACGCAGGTCCCTTCGAGGGTGCACGTCGCGAGCGTGTGCTCTCCGGTTGTGGGTGCGATGACCTCGACCATGATCCGATCGGCTGCACAGCCGACCGCGGCTCCGGGTGCGGCTTTCGCCGGGAGCTTCAGCACGGCTGTCTGCGTCGCCGAGATGGCGACCACGGCGGTCTTGCCTTCCGGCTGAGGCACGAGCTGGATCGACCACCCGGCGAAGTCGCAAGCGGGTATCGCGGAGAGCGCGGCCGTAGCCGCTGGGCTCATCGCGAGTCCCTCGACGATCCGGGGCGCGTCGAGCGGCCTCCCCGGTTCGGGGACGGGTCGCGCGAGGAGGCTGCGCCCGCGCACCGACAGGATCGCCGGCGGGCGGCCATACGGCACGGGCAGCGCTTGTTCCTGCGCGGGGAGCTGGACCGGCGGCACCGGCGCGGCTCCGGGCGGCCCCGCATAGACGAGGGTCGCGCGCCGGGGCTTCGGCTCGACGAGCAGCACGGCGCTCTCGGCCGACAGCACCGCAGGTACGGAGCTCACCAGCGGCCGCGTTCCGCGGCCCATCTCGGGCAGCGCGACCGGCGCGGGCGCCGAGAGCTCGTTCGCCTCGAACGGCGCGAAGAAGAGGCTTGGCGAGTCCACCGCGGGCGGCGCCCCTGCAGCGCCGCGCGCGCCCTTCGGGGGAGCCTGACCGCGCGGGCCGGCGGTGAGCACGGTGGCGCCGTCGGCGCCGACGGACCAGGTGGACCACCCCTCGCGGAGGCGCCGCAGCGAGCGCCAGGTCCTGCCTGCGTTCTCGGTCACGAGCGCGATCGCCTCGTTCTCGACTTCTCCTGTCACCACCGCACGCTTGTCGTCCAGCACGAATACCCGTCGCCATCGGGTCGAGGACGGCGCGAGCGCCGAGTCGATGCCACGCGCCTGGCCAATGGCGGTGGTGAGCTCATCCGCGGACGCCGCGCCCGGGGGCGGCTGGACGTTGATGGGCTCTGCTCTTTCTTTTTTCCTGCACCCGATCGCCAGGAGGGCGGTCAGGGCGGTCGCGGCGGCGCGGCGCCGCGCCGCCGCGCTCACTCCGGAGTCGAGCATCGGCAGTCTCTTCACTGGTGTCGCCTCGGATTCCTGCGCTGCAT
>JAICEP010000018.1 GCA_025924095.1 Sorangium sp. | reverse complement strand
GCGACGACCCCGTCGGTCAGCCCGGCCTTGCCGAGCTGCACGATCGGGTCGAGGTGATGCGCCAGCGCCCGGAGATGGCGGCGCTGTTTTCCTGTGAGATCCAAAGCGTTCGGCCTTTCTTGAGTCGCTCGCGCGAGGCGGGCCCTTCACCGGACCGACCTCTCCTCGCGGGCGCGCGCCGGGTCCATACCGGCCTCCGGGCCAAGGGAAAAGGGCGCGCCGCGCGGACTCCGCGCACAGCCTGTCCGGATCGGAGCGCAGGGCCAGGTGGACAAGGTAGGTGTACAGGAGTTAATGTGTGTAAATACATATGAATGCGCACGTGCCGATGGTGAATTCCGGTGTTGCGCGAGCGGGCGGGATCTCCAGGCGGCCCCGGGCCGCTCTGGGTTTTGCTTGACGTGACCGCGCAACAGGCATCCCCTGGATGTATCGGCCGGCGTGTCGACGGGGTCTCGAACGCTCGGATCGACAGCGATATGGGCTCATCGAGCGAGCGAGATGCGTCATCGGGGCAGGACGTCGAGCTCCCTCGGCTGGACGAGGTAGCCTGTCCGCTCGAGCTCACGGTCCACGACGAAGTGAGCCCTTGCCCGTACCTCCCCGACGCCGAGGCACGGATGCCGCTCCGCGTGCCCATCCGTCCGCTCACGCGCGAGGAGTTCGACCGGAGGCTTGTCGCGGGCAACCGCCGCCACGGCAAGCTGCTCTACCGCACCCAGTGCCCCTCGTGCCGCGCGTGCGAGCCGATCCGGATCGTCGTGCGCGACTTCGTCCCCGGCCGCACGCAGCGCCGGGTGCTCCGCCGCGGCGAGGAGGTGGTCGACGTCGAGATCGGCCCGCCCGTCACCACGCGGGAGAGGGTCGCGCTGTACAACCTGCACAAGCACGGCAGGGGGCTCATGCGCGACGACGTCCCGCTCGGCGCCGCGGGTTACGAGGCGTTCCTCGTGGACAGCTGCTGCGAGACGTTCGAGATGCGCTACCGCGTCGGCGGTCGCCTCGTCGGGGTCGCCATCGTCGATCGCGGGCTGGAGTCGCTGTCGGCGGTCTACTCGTTCTACGATCCCGAGCTCGAGCCGTTGAGCCCCGGTGTCTTCTCGATCCTGAAGCAGCTCGAGCTGTGCCGCACCTGGGGCCTGCGGTACCTGTACCTCGGCCTTTACGTCGAGAGGTGCTCGCAGCTTGTCTACAAGTCCCAGTACCTGCCGCACGAGCGGCTCATCGACGGCCGCTGGCGGCGCTTCGACCGGCCGGCGCCCGCGGCGCCCTGACGTCCCTGACGTGAGCGCGCGGCTGGGCCGGGCGGCGCCTCGACCAGCTCGTGCCCGCGGCGCCCTGGCGGGAGCGCGCGGCTGGACTTCGGGGGCGCCCCGTTTCAAGAACGCGCCCATGTGCAATCGCGCGCTCGCGTTCGCCTCCTGCGCTGTGCTCTCCGCCCTGCTCGCCCTCGCGTGCGGCGAGACAAGGCCGATCGTCGACCGCGGCGACGCCGCGGGCGGCGCCGGGGGCGCAGGCTCGTCGGCGAGCGGCGAGGGCGGGGCCGGCGGGGGGCCATCCGGTGACGGCGGTCCGGCGGGCGGCGGTGGTACCGGCGGCGGCGGTGCCGGCGGCGGTGGTGCCGGCGGCGGCGCGGCGGGCGGCGGCGCGGCGGGCGGCGGCGAGGCGGGCGGCGGCGCGGCGGGCGGCGGCGGGGCGGCGTAGGTAGAGGCCGGGGCCGCGCCGTCCGCGGCCCGGTTGTGTCCCCGCACCGCCGGGCCTAGACCGCTCGCGTGCATCCGATCGCAGAGAAGGTCCTCGCCCGCGACACGCGCGCGACGGCGCGGGCCTGCCGGCTCGCCGACGATCGCGCCGGCGACCATGCCGCGATCCTGAAGGATCTCTTCCCCCACACCGGCCGCGCCTGGGTCCTCGGCGTGACCGGCAACCCTGGGGCAGGCAAGAGCACGCTCACCGACCGGCTGATCAGCGTGTTCCGGAAGCAGGATCGCCGGGTCGCCGTGGTGGCGATCGATCCCACGAGCCCGTTCACCGGCGGCGCCATCCTCGGCGATCGCATCCGCATGCAGGCGCATTTCGGCGATCCCGACGTGTTCATCCGGTCGCTGGCGACCCGGGGCGCGCTCGGCGGGCTGTCGCGCTCGGCGGTGGACATCGCGCGGGTGCTCGACGCGTGGGGCGCCGACGTCGTGCTGGTCGAGACCGTCGGGGTAGGGCAGGACGAGCTCGAGATCACGCGCATGGCGCACACCACCCTGGTCGTTGTCGCGCCGGGGATGGGCGACGAGGTGCAGGCGATCAAGGCGGGCATCCTGGAGTGCGCCGACGTCTTCGCCGTGAACAAGGCCGATCGGGACGGCGCCGACGCCGCGGTGCGCGATCTGGAGCTCATGATCGCGCTCGGCGGCGAGGTGGCGAGCGCGTCGGGGCGGGCGCGCGGGCACAGCGCCGCGGCGCACCACGCCCGCGCGGTCGCGGCGGCTCCGGGCGGCTCGCCGACCGAGGGGCCGTGGGAGCCCGCGATCGCGCGGACCGTGGCCACGCGGAACGAGGGCGTGGCGGCGCTCGTGGACAGGCTGGAGGGGCACCGGGCGTGGCTGTTCGGGACCGAGGCGGGCGCCGCGCGCCGGGAAGAGCGCCTGCGTGAGGCGATGCACGTGCAGCTCCGCGACGCGCTCACCGACGCCGCGGTCGCCGTGCTCGGCCCCGCGCTCGACGCGGCGGTGCATGCCGTCGCGCGGCGCGAGATCGACCCCTACACGGCGTCGGAGCGGCTCGTCGAGGCGTTCCGCAGCACTGGAGCTTTCACGCCCGGCGGCGCCGTCGCGGTGGGCGACGGGCCCTGAGCCGGCGGCGAGCGCACAGGGCCACCGGTGCCGGCGACGGCGCTCCTGCGGCCTCCGCAGCAGGCCGTCCGACCGCCCCTGGTTCCATGCGTCAGAAATCCGCCAGGGGTTGCTGACGCGTGGAGCTAGTCCACGCACCGTTTCAGCGCGTCGTTCTCGTTTTTGCAGGACGTATCCCACTTATAGTCGCGGCAAATCCCGGTATCGTCCTCGCACGCGACGAGCTCGTCGTAGCGGTCGACGCAGTCGTGGCGGTCTGCGTCTTCGTACCGGATATCGTAGCGATCGAGGCAATCGCCGTACTCGCGGTCGTTGCATCCCTCGCAATCGCACTTGTAGTCGCAGAGATCGCCTTCCACGCGGCCGCATGCGGCGGTGAAAAGGCAGGCGAGGGCGAGGGTCAGGTGCGAGGCCTTCATGTGCCCAGCTTACCCCGCGTCTCCAGCGTCAGGGCAATAAACAGCTGACAGCGGATGCGTCGAGCCACGATGAGCGATGAACGATGAGTGAGCAGCGGCGATTGATGAGCGTTGAGCGACGACCGACGATCCGCGCTGCTGCGCTCCCATCTTCCATCTGTGCGCTCGACATCAGGCGTGCGCGGCGTGGATGGCGCTCACGCCTGCGCGCCGCCGCCGCGTGGTGAGCGCGGCGCCTTGCGCCCCACATTCTCGGCGCGGAACGCGCTCGGGCACGCGTCGTTGATCCCGCAGCCTCCGCACGCCGGCTTCCTCGCGAAGCAGATCCGGCGGCCGTGGAAGATCAGCGTGTGGGACAGCATATCCCAGTCGCGCTGCGGGAAGAGCGCCGCGAGATCGCGCTCGATCGGCTCCGGCTTGTCGCTCTTCGTCCACCCGAGCCGCTGCGACAGGCGTTGCACGTGGGTATCGACCACGACGCCCTCCGGCGCCCCGAAGGCGACGCCGAGCACCACGTTCGCGGTCTTCCGTCCGACGCCGGGCAGCTTCACGAGCTCCGCCAGCGTCCTCGGCACCTCGCCGCCGTGCTGCTCGACGAGGCCCCGGGCGAGCCCCACGACGTTCCTGGCCTTCTGGTTGAACATGCCCATCCCGAGCCGCCGGAGGAGCGCGGCCACCTCGGCGGGATCGGCGCCGGCGAGCGCGCGGGCGTCGGGATAGGCGCCGAACAGGTGGGGCGTCACCTTGTTGACCAGCACGTCCGTCGTCTGCGCGCTGAGCACCGTCGCGACGAGCAGCTCGAACGAGGACCTGTGATCCAGCTCGCAATGGGCGTCCGGGTGCAACGCGCGCAGCCGCGCAAATGTGGCCTGAGGCGGGGCGCCCGGCCGCGCGCGCGCCGGCGCGGGCCGATCCGCGACGGCGACCGCGGCCGCCTTCCGGGGCTTCGGCGCGCGGATCGCCGCCGCGGGCGCGTCCCCGGGAGCGGCCTTGTGGGGCCGTTTCACGGGGGCAGCGCCGCGCTTCCCCTGATTCCGGGCTGCGGGATGGACGGCGGCGGCCCCGGGCGGGCGGCGCGCGCCCCGTCCGACCGGGGCGGGGCTCCCCCCGAGGCCGCGCTCCGCTGTCTCAGCTGACGAAGGCGCGTTTCCGCGTCTCATGCTCATCGAGGAGCTTCTCGACGCTCGCGAGCGCGTTCTCCACCGACTCCTGCACCATCTGCAGCACCGTCGTCGCCGAGCCCTTCAGCGCCTCGTAGTAGCGCTGCCGCTCGGTCGAGTGGATGATCGACGGGGGCAGACCGGTGCGGAGCAGCAGCATGTTCATGAACAGCCTCGCGACCTTGCCGCTGTCGTTCGGGAACGGATAGACCCGCAGCAGATCGTAGTGCGCGCGCGCCGCGATCCGGATGCCGTTCCGCGTCTTCCGTGTCTCGGGGTCGTTCAGCCAGTCGATGATCTGCCGCACCTTGTAGGCGATCTTGTCCGGCGGAGCGTACTCGTGGAAGTAGAGCCGGTGCTGGGGGATGTCCTTGCGGTATTTCACCGTCTTGAGATCCCCCTCCTCCGGGTGGAGGATCAGGTACAGCTTTCTCATGCAGTCGAGCGTGACCGGCGCCCGCTTGTTCGTGCCCTGCTCGCGCACGTAGACGATGGCCTCCTTGTGGCGGCGGATGTCATCGTATGTCGGCTGAAGGCTCGAGTCCGTCACGAGCGGCGCTGGGCCGTTGAGGGCCGCACGCAGCTCATCGAACGTGTAGACCACGCCCTCGAGCGCGCTGTCGTGGTAAATCCACGACATATCGAGGCTGTCGATGTAGCGCCGCCGGAACTCCTCCGTTTGCGCGTTCAGCCGCTGCTCGATGATGGCGCTGCGCTCCTCGATGGTGGCTCGCCGAGGAGGGGGCAGCATCGGCAGGGGCAGCGTGACCACCCGCGGGGGCTCCCGGAGCGGAACGCGGCCCGGACGGCGCTCGATCAACGCCTTCCCCTTGACCACGCCCGGCCGCCCGCTCTTCTTTTCGGCGGCGGGCCTGTCGCTCGCGCGTTGCGGCCTGTCGCTCGCGCGCTGCGGCCTGTCGCTCGCGCGCTGCGGCTTGTCGTTCGCGCGCTGCGGCCTGTCGCTCGCGCGCTGCGGCTTGTCGCTCGTCCGGCGCGGGCGCTCGGTCTCGACCGGCGCGGCCTGCTCCACGTCGGCCTTGAGCTTCAGCCTCTCCTTGAGCTTCGGCTTGTCGTCGGGCCTCAGCTTCTTGCGGAGCTTCGTCGGCTCCGCCGCCGGTGCTGCCAGCACCCGCTCGGAGCGCGCCGCGATCTTCCTCCGGGCGAGCCTCGGCTTCGTGGCCTTGACCCGCACGAGCCTCGGCTTCGTGGCCTTGACCCGCACGAGCCTCGGCTTCGTGGCCTTGACCCGCACGAGCCTCGGCTTCTTCGTGGCCTTGACCCGCGCGAGCTTCGGCTTCGCGGCCTTCGCGCGCCGTGTCCGGCCGGCGACGGCCCTGGTCTTCGCGGTTCTGGCTTTCGCGGCCCTGGTCTTCGCCGCCCTCGGCTTCGCGACCCTGGCCCGCGTCGCCTTGGCCTTCGGAGCCTTGGCCCTCGCCGTCTTCGCCCGCGTCGCCTTGGCCTTCGTCGCCCGCGCCTTGACCTTCGTCGCCCGCGCCTTCGCCCTGGCCTTGGTGGTCCTGAGCTTGGCGGCGGCGCGCGTCGGCTTCGTCGCCTTCGTCTTCTTCTTCTTGGCGGCTGTCTTCCTCGCCTTGGACGCGCTGGCTCGCTTCGCAGCAACGCGCGTCGTTTTCTTTGCCTTCGCGGCCGCCGATTTCTTCCTGGCGCCCGTCCGGGTGGCCCGTGCCGGTGTGCGCGTTGCCTTGCGCCGCGCCGGGGCCGCCGACTTGCGGGCGGTCGCCCGTTTCGTCGTCACCTTCCGGCGCTTTGCCGCCTTCACGGCAGCGGTGCGTCGCGCAGCAGGACGAGAGGACGCGGCCTTCCGCTTCGGCTTGCGCGCGGCCGAACGGGCGGCGGGCTTCGCCTTCCGCGTTCGCGCCGTCGAGGCAGCTCGCCTCGAGCTCCCCGCGCTCGCCTTGGTCGCTCTCTTCCGGTCTTTTTTCGAAGTTTTTCGGGTCTTCTTTGCCGCCATGGGCGTGCTTTCACACAATCGCTCAGGCTGCCCGCTGCCACGCTGCGGCGAGCTAACATACGATCCAAAGGGCCTAATGCCGGCCCGCAGCCTAGCAATTTGGGGATTTATCCGTCAACCAGTCCGGTGCAGAAGTGGACAGGAAGCGACATCCTCGATCTGGATCAACGGCGATCCATCCTGCCCGCGCGCCTGCCGGACAGCGCCCGCGGCGGGCGCGGGCGGCGCCGCCGTGCGGCCGAGCGAGAGCCTGCCACGGCTCCGCGCCCGGACCTCAGCTGTCGACGTTTCAGCTGTCGACGTTGATGCCTAGCCGCTGCCGGACGGCGAAATACTCCTCGCTGACCGCGTAGAGCATGAGCTCCTTGAGCCGCTCTTTCTGGGGCACAGCGGCGCTCGCGTCATCGGCCGCCTTGATCATCTCCTGCGCCAGCTCCAGGTCGTTGGCCAGGAGGAACCCGGCGCGGTCGGCCGTGAGGTCGACGCCGGACACCCAGCGCTTCAGGTCGATGGCGCCGCCCTGGAGGAGCTTGGTCACGATGCTCGCCAGCTGATCGCGCGCCGGCCCCACGATGGTGGGCTCCAGGACCGACAGGTTGTCCCTCACCGGCCCCTCGAGCTCCTTCGTGATCGGGAACGTGGGCGAGATCATCTTGATCGCCGCGAACAGCCAGGCGCGCAGGCCGGTGCCCGTCGGCACCAGGTGGCGGAGGTACATGCCCGGCCGGTAGTAGGTGAGGTGGCGGGCGGCGATGAACGAGGCGGCCTGGGTCGGCAGATCCATCTGGAGCGCCGCGGCGCCGAGCACGATCGCCGGCACGTGCGCGTGAAGGAACGAGACGCCGCCGCCGTCGTTCGGGTTCTGGAACGTGAGCGGCGGCGAAAGGCCGAGGGCGCCCGACGCGTAGTACAGCGTCTGCGACATCGGGTAGGGGTGGCGCGCGAGATCGATCTGGTAGGCGAGCTGGTAGCCGAGCTCCTCCAGCGGCTGCCCGTTCTTCCTCAGCACGGCCGGCTCGATGACGCCGAAGATGGCGGTCAGGAGCGGATCCGCGTCGGGGTGGACGAGCGCGGTCGCCCACGCGTCGTCGTCGAGCGGCTGCTGCGCGGCCGCGGCCGTGTCCGGGCGCAGCCGCCGGAAGAAGCGCTCCTCGTCCGGCTCGGCCGCGTTCAGGCAGCAGAGCGCCTGGCAGAGGCAGAAGGCGGCGTCGGCCCGCTTCGTCTCGGTGTACAGCTTCCGCAGCAGCCG
Organism: Sorangium sp.; assembly: GCA_025924095.1. Taxonomy (GTDB): domain Bacteria; phylum Myxococcota_A; class Polyangia; order Polyangiales; family Polyangiaceae; genus Sorangium. The sequence continues at coordinate 14,937 of JAICEP010000018.1, read as the reverse complement.
GTACGCGTCCGGCTTGTAGGGGGTGCGCCGCAGGATCGGGAGCTGCGCGGCCACCGCCTTGTCCAGGTGCTCCGCCGGGTTGCTCGCGTAGAGGTTCGCCAGGAGCTCGTTCCGCTCCTCGCTGTCCGGATCGAGCGTCTGCGCCGCCTCGTAGGCGTCGATCGCCTCGCTCATCCAGCCGAGCTTGTCCTTGTAGAGGGCGCCCAGGCGGTCGAACATCTCGAGCATCTTCGCCGTGTCGTTCTCCTCGGTGGCCAGGTCGAGCTCGACCTTGAGCAGGCGCTCCACCTCCTCGTGGTCCCCCTTCTCGGCGCGGAGCTCGATCGCCTCGGCGAGCGCCCGCGTGAGGGACGGATCGAGCTCCAGCACCTCGTCGTAGAACCGGGCAGCCCGGTCGAGATCGCCGAGCTGCCGCGCGCTCACGATCGCCGCGGTGTGCAGGTACTTCGCCTTCTGCCGGCTGTCGTCGATCTTGGCGGCGAGCTTGAGGACGATGTCGATGAGCTTCGACCAGTCCTTCTCCTCGCTGTAGAGCTGCATCAGCTTGGTGAGGATCTTCCGGTCGTCGGGGCGCTCGTCGAGCGCGGCCACGTAGCTCTTCGCCGCGCGCGTCCGGTCGTGGAGGTGCGTCGCGAGCAGATCGCCGATCTCGAGCAGGAGCGCGCTCCGCTCCTCGCCGATCACCACGTCGAGCCGCCGGTGCTTCAGGCGCACGACCTCTTCCCAGTCCTCCTTCGCCTCGAAGACCCGGGAGAGCAGGGCGAGCGGGGCAGGGGACTCCGGGACGAGATCGGCGGCCTCGTTCAGCGGGGCCACCGCGCCGTCCGGGTCGCCGGCCGCGAGCCTCGCCTCGCCGAGCCGGAGGAGCGCCTCGGCCCGCTCCCTCTCCGGCAGGCCGGCGCCGAAGCGCTCCACGAGGCGCTCGTAGAGCTCCGCGGCCTCCTTGGCCTTGCCTGCGTCGAGGTTGACCTTCGCGGCGCGCGAGAGCGCCGCCGGGTCGTCCGGCGCGAGCGCGAGCAGCGCCTGCACCGTGCCGATCGCCTTGCCGCTCGAACCGCTCTTGCTGAGCGCGTCGACGTAGCGGAGGAGCAGCTTGAGCCCCTGCTCCCTCGGCAGGGCGTCGACCCGGCCCGAGAGGAGCTCGTAGTGCCTCCCCGCCTCGAGGAACCGGCCGGCCTCGAACGCGAGATCGCCCGAGATCATGAGCCCCATCACGCTCGTCGGATCGAGGTCGACCGCCCTCGTGGCCGCCTCGGCGGCGCGCGCGTCGTCCTTCAGGCGCTCGCGCAGCAGGAGGGCCATCTCGCCGTGGAGGCGGGCCTTGGCGAGGTTGCCCTCGGCGACCTCGGCCTCGCGCGCGATGAGCTCGACGGCGCTCGTCGCGTCGCCCCGGGCCAGGTAGGCCGCGCGCAGCGCCGAGGACGCGCCCGCGTTCTGCGGCTGCGCGTCGAGGGCCATCTTGTACCGCTCGATCGCCCCGTCGCGATCGCCCTTCTCCTCGAGCATCTTCGCCGCGCGGATCCAGAGATCGCCCCGGCTCTCCGCGGTCTTGGCCGACGCCGCGAGCGACTCGATCGCGCTCAGCGCCGCCGCGGCGTCGCCTGTCGCGGCCCGCACGTGCGCCAGCGACTCGAGCGCCCCGGCGTGGTGCGGGTCGATCGCGAGCACCCGCTCGTAGGCCTTGCTGGCGCGCTCGGGCGAGCCGATCTGCTCGAGCAGCACGCGCCCCATCGCGAGCAGGAGCTCCTCCCGGCGCCTGTCGTCGGGCACGATGGCGAGGTGCCGCTCGTAGAGGGCGACCACGTCCTCCCACCGCTCGAGGGCGCGGTAATGCCGCCCCAGCGCGGCGAGCGAGCCCTCGTGCGCGCCGTCGATCCTGAGGATCGCCTCGAGGGCCTCGGCCGCCCTCGCGTGGTCGAGGAACTCCTCGTCGTGGATGCCGGCGATCCGCTCGTGGAGGTTGATCTTCTGGCGCGGCGTCGCGCTGACGTCGATCTGCCGCTCCAGGTTCAGGAGCAGCTCCTTGAAGCGCCCGGCGCGGCTGTAGATGCGATCGAGCCCGCGCAGGGCGGTCAGGCTGGTCGGATCGAGCTCGAGCGCCGCCTCGTAGCGGCGCGTCGCCTCGTTCAGGTCGCCGAGCCGGTCCTCGTAGAGCTCGGCGAGCTTGCACACCGTGTCGACGCGCTCCTCGCCCCGCTGCGCCTCTGCGCGCCGCTCGAGGATCTTGGCGTAGCCGGCGTGGTCCTCGATGCGCCGGTAGATCCTGAGCAGCGCGTCGCACGCCTTCGTGTGGCCGGGGTCCTCGGTGAAGATCTGCTCGTAGAGGTCGCGCGCGCGGCCCGCGTCGCTCAGCTTCGACTCGAGGAGCTCGGCCGCCGCGGCGCGGAGATCGCGCGCCTCGCCGGGGGTCGCGGCGCGATCGGCCCGCGAGAGCAGCACCTGGACGAGCTCCGGCCACTGCTGGGCGCGGCGGTAGACCTGCGCCAGCCCCTCGAGCGCCTTCTCGTTCGCCGGGTCGAGCCCGAGCACGAACTGGAAGCACGGGATCCCGAGGTCCGCCCGCGCGAGCTTCTCCGCGTACCAGGGCCCGAGCCGGTTGAAGAGCGCGATCTTCGGCTCGGCGGCCATCGCCTCCTCGGTGCTCGCCTGGCTCAGGATCTGGAGCGCCTCGGACCAGATCTTCATGTCGTTGCCGGCCGCGCGCTCCAGGTCGACGGCGTACGCGTCCTGCGCGGGGTCCTGGACGAGCGCCTGGGCGAGGGCGAACACCCCCTGGTCCTTGTCGTCGAGCTCCCGCACGTAGAGGTGCCCGATCTCGTTCAGCGCCCTGGCGCGCTCGCCCGCGCTCTCGGCGCGCTCGCTCCGCTGGAGGAGCATCTCCACGAGCTCCTCGTGCTTGCCCAGCGCCTTGCGGAGCTCCTCGAGCGCGCTGAAGGCGATGTCGTCGCCCGGATCGAGCTCGAGGAGGCGCAGGTAGACGGCCTCCGCCTTGTCGTGGAGCCTCCCCTTCTCGTAGATCCGGGCCGCCCGGTAGTGCAGGAGCCTCTTCGCCGCCGCCGGGTCGCCGCCCTCGCCCGCGCTCGCGTCGACCTGATCGGAGGCCATCACGAGCGCCTCGGCGACCCGCCCCGGGTCTGCCCCCCGAGCGACGGTCGCCTCGACGGCGAGCGCGAGGTCGGTGTCGGTCGGGCTCGCGACCAGCCGGTCGACGAGATCGTTCAGCTGCGCGTCGTCGATCGCCGCCCCCTGCTGCTGCGGCGTGCCGAGCGACTCGATCGCGTCGAGCGTCGCGCGCGCGCTTCGCGGCCGGGCGTCCTGCGGCTTTGCGAGCAGGCGCCCCGCGAGCTCGTCGATTTCCTTGCCCACCCACCCGCGCGGCGCGACCGCGCTCGGCGCGGGCGGCGGCTCGGTGAGGTGCGCGACGGCGATGTCGACCGCGGCCGCGCCCGGGAACACGGGCTTGCCCGTGAGGAGCTCGAAGAGCAGCGCGCCGAAGGCGTAGAGGTCGCTCGCAGGGCCGACGCCCTCGCCGCGCAGCCGCTCGGGGCTGGCCGTCCTGACGAGCTCCGGGCTGGACCATCCGGCGCCGAGCCGGTCGCCGCCCGCGTCGATGAGGACGGGGAGCGGTTGCCCCTCGTCGCCGCGGGCGACGAGCACGTTCTCGAGCTTGAGCGCGCCGTGGACGAGGCGCTGCTCGTGGAGCGCGGCGAGCCCGTCCAGGATCCCGCGGAGCAGCGGCTTGGCCTCGTTGATGTGGAGCGGCCCCGAGCGCGCGAGGCGCGCCGAGAGCGGGAGCCCGTCGACGTGCGCGTACGCGACGAACGCCCGGCCGTCCACGAGCCCGGCATCGACGTCGCTCGCCAGGCTCTCGTGGTGCACCTGTGCGACAAGGCGGACGTGGGTCAGGAACCGGCGCACCGCCCGGCCGTCCCGGGTCACCTCGCGCCGGAGCACCTTGAGCGTCCGCGGCTCGGTCCCCCGCGTCGCCGCGTAGATCAGCCCTCGCGGTCCCTCGCCGATTTTTCTCGTGATGATGTAGTCGCCGAACGAGTCGCCGGGCCCGATCTCCTCGGGCAGGCTGATCCCCTGGGCGCCGAGGGCGCGTACGCGCGCGTCGACCTCGGCGCGTGAGGCGATGACGGCGTCAATCAACGCCTCGATGGCATCGACCTCGACGCAATGGTCCGTGAGCGCGCGCGCGAAGGAGGCCTTGGAGGCGTTGCCGCCGATCTCGGCCGGGCTGAAGCCGAGGAGGTCGGACGACAGGGCCATCATTTCATCTAGCGAGAAGAGGCGCTCGAGCTCGCCTCGGACGATATCAATGGACATAGGTCTCCTCGGGCCGAGCCCTCGTGGCGGCCTGCGCGCGCAGCGGACCTGCCGTACGGCCGGGCGTGCGTCATGCTAGCGAAGCTCGCGGCTCCACGCGACCTCCGACGATCGCCGGTTCTGGCGGCGTCCCGGCGGCGCGCGGCCATGGCGGTGCTCGATGAGGGCGCGGTCTCCGCGCCGCGCGTCCGCCCCGCGCGGCCGCCCGGCGCGCGGTTGCGCTCACCCCGTTTGCCGAGCTGAAATCTGATGGAAGTTAACGCGGAGTACCAGGAACCGTGGAGGAAAGTTGACAGGATCGCGTGTGGTGTGCGACCGGATGTCTGTGCGTCGAATAGCGCAGTTCCTGGAGCGTACCCTGCCCATCGCGGTGCTCATCGTGGCCGTCGTGGGCGCTCCGATCATGATCTTCTCGCCTCAGGGGCTGCCGCGCCTGCGGGAGCTCGAGAGAGAGCTCGCTGACGTCGAGGAGGAGAACGCCGAGCTCGGGCGGCAAATCGAGGCGCTCCGCGGCAAGGTGGCGCGCCTGCGCGACGACCCGACCGCCGTGGAGAGGATCGCGCGCGACAACCTGGGTCTCGTGCGGCAGAGCGAGGTGGTCTTTCAGTTCTCCCGCTGAGGACTCGGGGTCTTCTGGTTCTGTCCAGGCCTGGTGTCGTATCGGACACCAGGGCTCCTCCGCGGGAGCGCCCGGCGTGATCGCGTGAGCTCGCCCGGCGGTCGCGCCCGCGTCGCCGCGCGCCTGCGTCGCGGGGCGCGCGCCCCGGCTTTCGCCCGCCGGGCCTCGCGGTGCTCCCTGGCGAGGTGCGCTCTGCCCGCCGGCGCCGCCCGCGTCTCCTTATAGGGAGATCCTGCGCGCCGCTCGCGCGAAGGCCACGGCGTCCGTCGTGGCCGCGTGCGGGGCGCTGCACGCTGGCAGCGCCCTTTCTGGTATCGTGCGGCGAGTGTCGCTAGACCTGGGCCGCCTCCTCATCTCTGCCGGCGCCGTCTCCAAGGCTGAGGTCGAAGCCGCCCTCTTCGTGGCGGTCTTGCGGGGCATCTCGTTCCCCCGCGCCCTCATCGACCGCGCCGCCATCACCGAGCACGCCCTGGAGGGGGAGCTCGAGCGCCGCGGTGGCCTCGCGCTCCGGCAGGTCGTCGGCGCCCGCGACCTCGTCGCTCGCCTGCCGCGCGCCATGTGCCGCCGCCTCGGCGCCGTCCCGATCCGCCTCGATCCCGGCGCCGGCACCGTCGATGTCGCGGCCGCCGATCCGCTCGACCGCCACATCGCCGACGAGCTCACTTTCCACCTCGGCGCGCCGGTGCGCATCTTCCGCGCGCCGATCACGGCGATCGAGGAGGCCATCCGCGCCCTGGAGCTCGACGAGCGCGAGCAGGCCCCCGTCCGCTTGCGCCGCGCGACCCCGGCGTTTCCGCACGGCGCGCCCCAGTCGACCATCCCGCCGCCGCCGTCGCACGAGGTGCCCATCCCGCTCATCCGGCGCGCCTCGGTGCCCTCCTTCGACGAGCCGAGCCTCCACGAGCCGCCGAGCGGCAAATCAGGTCGCCGTGGTCCAGCCCACAACGGCCATGCCCGGCTCGCCGGCGCGCCTTCGCCGGAGGAGCCGATCCTGCCGCTCCGCCACGCCAAGGCGGCGGCCGACGCGCGCGGCCCTCTGGACGCCGAGCGCGGCGCGGGCCCGACCCGGCGTCGTGCCACGCTGCGTGCGCCGGCGGATGCGGAGCCGCCCACGGTCTCGTTCCCGCCGCATCCGCCCGTGGAGATCTCTCCTCCTTTCAAGCTGCTCGCCTCGATCCTGCCGCCGAGCTCGCCGGTACCGGACCGCGGTGCGGACAGCGGCGGGCGGGAGCCGGCCCCCTCGACGCGGCGCCTCGGCCGGCTGCCGCTCGACGTGGCCTCCGGCCTCGCGCCGCCCTCGCGCCGGAGCGCCGCCTCCGCGCCGGTCCCGTCGTCTCGCCGCGGCGGGGGTCGTCCCGAGAGCGCCGCGGCGTCGAGCAGGCGCTCCGGTCGGCTCCCGGTGCTGCCCCCCGCGCCCGAGCCGGAGCTCATCGACCCCCTCGACGACGATCCGCCGCCGCAGCCGTTCGTCGATCTGAGCGACGTCATCGACGCGCTCTACCTGGCGCGCACGCGCGACGACGTCATCCGGCTCGCGCTGCGGGGGATGCGCCTGTTCGCGGTGCGCGTCGCGATCTTCGCCGCGCATCGCGGGATCTTTCGGGGGTTCGCCTGCAACGTGGAGTTCGGCGACCAGGAGGCGCTGCGGAAGCTCACCCTCCCGATGGATCAGCCGAGCGTCCTCGCCACGGCCGTGGCGACCCACCTCTATGTCGGGCCGATCCCCGGCACGCCCACCCACGCGCCGCTGCTCGACGTCATGGAGAACCCGAGCCTCGACGTCGCCGCGGTCGCCGTCCAGGTGGTCGGCCGGCCCGCGATGATCCTTGTCGCCGACCGGATCCTCGACACCGCGAGCGGGTCGCGCCGCATGATCGAGCTCGCGCGCGCCGTCGGCGAGGCGTTCAGCCGGATCCTGTCCGCGCGCGGGTGAGCGCCCGCCGTCGCGCGGCGCGCGCGACCGCCGCGCTCGCGCCGGAGCCGCGCACGATCTCGAGCCGCGCCGACGCCGTGCGCCGGGCACGCGGCGGTGCGGCGCAGGAGATCGCGTCCATGCACGCCGACGGCATCGCGCGCGTTGACGCCGCCGCGCTCGCCCCAGGCGATGCTGCCCTCGCGCAGGTCTCGTTCCTCTTCCTGCAGCGACCCTCTCCAACGATCGCGGCGGCCCCTCCTTCAGCGAGCGCGCCGGCCTCTCTTTCCGCGACAGCGATCGCATCGTCGAGGAGATCGCGAAGCTCGATCTGCGCTGCGCTGCGCGCGATCCGGGTCGAGGAGATCGCGAGGCTCGAGCCGCGCTGCGCTGCGCGCGATCCGGATCGAGCACCGGGGAGCGACCGCTATCTGAACGCGGGTCATCTCTGCGGGCGCTGCGCTCGGGCGTGCTGCATCGCCGTTGCAGCTGCTGCGCGATCTCGCTGATCGCGCGGCGCGCCCGCGGCTGCCGCTGCGCCTGCAGCTGCCTCCGCACGCGTCGCGCCGCGCCGCGCGCGGCGCTGCAGGCGCCGCGTTGCATGCGTGCGCGCCGCGCCTTTCATCTACGCAACAAAAGCAGGAAAATCCCGATGCTTATCGAGGTGCAAGTGCGCGTTGCCTGAACTCAAGAGGTGTGATTTTCCAGTGTGTCGGTACATGACGATCTGGGTTTGTTGCGTGTGACAAGAATTTTCTTGTGACAAGAGAACCAAATACACTCCTTTCGAAATTTTTTACAATCCGGAACCCTTTTTCTGAACGGCGGTCAGATTTGGCTATCCGACTGAGGGTCAAATCGGGTTAAGGCATTTGGGTCTCATCGAGTTCGTCTGGACAGCGTGATTCGCCTCCCCGAAAGGAGCTTCAAATGCATCCTGCAAAGCCGCACGAGAGCAATGTGGTCGCCCGTAAGCTCGCATTGGTGATCGCTGGTTTGACCGCTGCTGTGGTCGGTTGCTCGGCCGACGTCGGCGACGGTAGCACCGAGGCAGTCGGCACCAATCAGCTGGGATTTGACCACTTCGAGCGGACCGTCTTCCGCGAGGCTGACACAGGCATCTACATTGTTAACGGGGACACGCCGGTCGTAGATATCAAGCATCTGCGCGAGTTCTGGGAGACGCATGTGCGCGATGGTGCGCTGATCGTCAACCAGTCAGGCGGCAGCGACATGGTCTGGACGACGGAGCAGCGGCGCAACCTCACCTACTGCGTGAGCACGAGATTCGGGAGCAACTACGAGTCCGTCGTGGCCTCGATGACGGAGGCCGTCGAGGCGTGGGAGGCGGTCGCGGATGTCGACTTCATCCACGTGGAGTCTGCCGACTCGAGCTGCACGTCGAGCACCAGCAGCGTCCTGTTCGACGTGAACCCCGTGAACACGGGCGGCCAGTACCTGGCGCGCGCCTTCTTCCCCGGCCAGTCGAGGGGGTCGCGGAACGTCCTGATCGACAGGTCCGCTTACAACAGCACCCAGCCCGACCTCACGGGCATTCTCCGCCACGAGCTGGGTCACACCCTCGCCTTCCGCCACGAACACACCCGTCCTGAGGCCGGCACCTGCTTCGAGGACAACAACTGGCGCGCCCTCACCAACTACGACGGTGCGTCCGTCATGCACTATCCCCAGTGCAACGGCACCGGCGACAGGACGCTCAACCTCACGGAGAAGGACATCAACGGCGTTCAAGCGCTCTACGGCGCTCCCGGCGGCGGCGGCGGCGGCGGCGGCGGTGGCGGCGGCGGCGGTGGCGGCGGCGGTGGCGGCGGTGGCGGCGGCGGCGGCGCGCCGGCCACCGAGAACTTCAGCGGCCGTGTCGCCCGCGGGGCGTTCGACGCGGTAGGGCCCGCCGAGGGGATCGAGGTGGTGCCCGGGACGACCCTCACCGTCGTCATGACCGGGACCGGAGACCCCGATCTCTTCGTGAAATTCGGCGCTGCGCCGACGGCGCGATCGTTCGATTGCCGGCCGTACCTCAGCGACGCCAACGAGACCTGCACGCTAGAGGTGCCGGAAGGCGAGACGAGGGCCTTCATCAAGGTGCACGGCTACACGGCGTCGACCTACGACATCGAGGTGCGCTACTCCGCGCCGGGGGCGCCGGAAGGCGGCGGCACCGCGACGTCCACGAGCTTCGAGGGCAGCATCGCGCGGCGCGAGACGGCACCCCACGGGCCGATCGCGGTCGTCCCGGGCACGACCTTCCGGGCCGTGATGAGCGGCTCCGGGGATCCCGATCTCTACGTGCGGTTCGGCGAGCAGCCCACGCTGAGCGCTTATGACTGCCGTCCTTACCTCGACGGCGCGGACGAGACGTGCGAGCTGACGGTCCCGGAAGGTCAGTCGGAGGCCTTCCTCCTCGTGCAGGGATACACGGAGAGCACGTACACGGTGAACGTCGACTACACGACCCCGTGACGTAACGGCGGAAAGGACCCGGGAGCTCGAGGAGCTTCATCTCCCGGACGGACACCGAGGACAGCGAACGCCTGTCCTCGGTGTCCTCCGCGATCGCGGCGCAGGGCCGCCACCGGACCGCCCGCGGGTGGGCTCAGCCGGAGCGCCAGGGAGCGGCGGCGCCGTTCCCCCCCTCCTCACAGGCCGTCGCCGCCGCGGCGTCGCCGAGCGGGAGGGAGGTGATGAACTCGTCATCTGCCGACAGCGCCGCGTCGCCCAGCACCACGAACGTGTCATGGCCGTCCTCGACGACCAGCTGGTCGCTCGGGATGGCGTGGCTCTCGGCGGTGACCTCGTCGAACATGCGGACGCTCGGCGCCGCGCGCGCCGCTCGCCGCGCGACCCACGCCGCGACCGGCGTCACGAGCGCGCTCACCGGCGCATAGATGATGGCCTCTCCGATCGGGAGCCGGACGAAGCCGGACGCGCGGCCGGCGCGGCGAAGCAGCGCCGCGCCGTGCTGCGGATCGAGGATCATTCGCTTCACCACGCCCGCGGCGTCGCTGAGGGAGACGTCGGCATAGACGAGACGACCCGTGGGATCGAGCTCGGCGTACTCGCGGAGGACGCCGCCGGCCGAAAGCGCGCCGCCCGCCGCAGAACCCTGGCCAGAATCGGCGCGTGACATCCGGGTCTCGCTCGAGAGGGTCTCCGACCCATCCGGCCGGATCGACCGCTCGACCCGGCTCTGCGCGCCGGCGCCACCGAAGAACGTGTAGACCTTCCTCTCGGCCTTCCCGACCGATTCCCCCGGGAGGCAGGCGGCTGCCCCTCGAGCGACCCGATCCCCGGCCAAGCTTGTCGCGCTGTCGCCACATCCCACGAGCACGCTGCCCGTGAGCGCGACCGCGAACAACAGTGAGGTGCGTGTGCTCATACCCACTCTTCGCCGCAGCCTCCTGGTTATTTCATGCTCGCTCCGTTTTTCGCGGCTCCCGGTTCGGGGCGGGCGGAGCGCACGCCGCCGGGACGGGCGCGGCTCGGCGCGCGGCGAAAGCGCGCAGCTCGATGCGCGGGAAAAGCGCGCGGCGAGCGCGCCGAGAAAGCGCGGCGAGCGCGCCGAGAAAGCGCGGCGAGCGCGCCGAGAAAGCACGGTGGGCGGGTCGCGATGAGAACCTGCGGCGCGGGGCTCGCCTGCGAGGAAATCGACCCCGGTGCCCCGGTGAATGGTAGGCTGCTGGCCCAGATCCTCCACGGACGCCGCTGCTTGCCCATGCCGAACGAGACCCCTCACGCCTTTCGCTTCACCCGGCCGCTGGCCGCGCTGCTCGTGGAGCTCGTCGCGCTCGCCGGATGCGTTGGAGACCCCTTTCATATCGGTTACGGCTCCGGGGGCGGCGGCGGCGGCGGCGGTGGCGGCGGCGGCGGCGGCGGCGGGAGCGAGCCGATCGGCGGCGGCGGGAGCGAGCCGATCGGCGGCGGCGGCGCCGGGGGCGGGACCGGCGGAGGGCCGCCCACCGTGCCGGTGATCTGGCCAGACTCGCCGACGAAACGCTGCTCGAACGGGACGACCGTGCTCGAGGCGTGCCCGGGACCGTTGGAGCCCTTCTTCGGACAGGACGGCAACTACGAGATCGCCGTTCCCTCCTACACGGAAGGCGATGGCACCGTGACGGACTCGGTGACCGGGCTCACGTGGGAAAAGGTGACGGAGAACGGGATGTTCACGCTGGAGGCCGCGCTCCAGCACTGCGCCGTGCTCGACGCCGAGCGCGCCGGCGGCATCGAGAAGTGGCGCCTGCCGACGCGGCGCGAGCTCGTCTCCATCCTGGATTTCGGCCATATCACGGCGTTTCCGGACATCTTCTTCACGGACTCCCAGGGCGGCTTCTACTGGTCCGCGACCGACGTCGACGCGGACAGCTCGTTCGCGTGGGGCGTGCTCGCCAGCGATGCGTCCGTCGGGTTCTCCCAGAAGGACATGTCCGGCGCGCGAGCGCTGTGCGTCGGAGGCGAGCGCGAGATGGCGCCGCCCGATCTGTCGTTCGGCGAGGAATGGGTGCTCGATGGGCTGACGGGACTCTTCTGGCAGCGCGAGACCGACCTGACGCGGTTCATCTGGAGCGACGCGCTCGCGCACTGCGAGGAGCTCACGCTCGCCGGCAAGAGCGACTGGCGGCTGCCGAGCGCGAAGGAGCTGCTCTCGATCGTCGACGATCGGCTTTCCGGGCCGGCGATCGACCGGGATGCCTTCCCGGGGACGCCGTCCGATGTCTTCTGGTCGTCGACGCCCGCCATCAGCAGCGCCGACAAGGCCATCCTCGTCAACTTCACGAACGGCACATCGCAGGACCACTCGGTCCGCGCTCAGCGGCTCACGCGCTGCGTTCGCTCCGACGGGTGAGCGCCGCCCGAGCCTGGCGCATCCGATCGCGAAGACCGTCAGCGCCGACCCGCCGCGCGGGCCGAGCCCGATCGCGAAGGCCGCCGGCGCCGACCCGCTGCGCGGGCCGAGCGCCCAGCCCGCCGCGGCTCAGCCGCCGGGCTTGACGAACTTCAGGACGAAGCGGTCGCTCGTGCCCCGCTTCTCGCCGGCCACCATGGGCGAGGCGTTCCAGTCGCGCGTGTCCGTGGGGCTCCGGAGGAAGCTCGCCTCGGCCGCGAGCCGGAAGCCGGCCCGCTCGATCTCCTCGCGCACGACCTTCTCCTCGATGCGGTGGAGCGTCTTCACGTCGGCGACGCCAGTCCCCTCGCGCCCGGCGTGATCGATGATCGCGTACACGCCGCCGGGCTTGAGCGCGCGGAAGATCGCGCGGTTCATCGCGGCCCGGTCCGTCTCCATCCACACGGTGTCGTGGTAGAAGAGGATGAAGAACACGGCGTCGAGATCCCGCGCCTCGGGCGGCAGCGGGTCGTCGAGCTCACGGTCGACCCGGACCACCGGCTTCATGACGGGCTTCTTGAGCCGCTCGCTCCACGGCTTCTCGGCGAAGCGCTCGAGGACGAAGCGGTTGTTCTGCGCGTAGACGGCCCCGCCCGGGCCGACCACTCGCGCCAGGAGCTCGGCGGTGTACCCACCCCCAGCCTCGAGCTCCGCGACCTTCATCCCCGGCTGAATGCCGAAAAATGCGAGCGTTTCCGCGGGTTTCCGGCCGATGTCGAGCGCCCTGTCGGCGTCCGCCCGGTCGGCGGCGTCGACGACGGCGCGCAGGGCGGGGGGCACCTCGACCGAGGTGGCCTGGGACGGTGCCGACGCGGTCGCGTCGCTCGGGGGCGGGGTCGCCGTGGCAGGCGCCGTGTCGGGCTGGCCCGCCGGCGTGGCGAGCGGCGCAGGCGGAGCAGCGGGAGGCGCGGCGCCGCACCCGGCGAGCGCGGCAAGGGCAAGGGCGAGGAGGGCGTGAGGGCTTCGCACGCCGCGCTGTTAGCCGAGCGGGCTGAGCGACGCAAGCGGGTCGGGACGCGGGGCGGTCAGCGCAGCGTGGCGGCGGGCGCAGCGCCCGCAGGGGGGGCCGCGGCGGGCGCTGCATCCACGGTGGAGCTCGCCGGCGGCGCCGGCGTTCGCAGGGGCAGGAGCGCCGCCTGCACCGCGGGAGCGAGCCGCGGCTGCGCCACAGCGGCGGCGTGCTGCGCTGCCGCGGGGTGCGTCGCGCTCAGACGGCCCCGGCCGACGCGCACGCTGGCGACCGCGATCCCGGCCAGCGCGACGCAGGCGATCGCCGCCGCGAGCAGGCGCTGCCGCGTCGCCCCGGCCGCCGGGAGGGCCGTGGCCGGCACCGAGGGCGACCGGAGCTCGTCCCGCGGTCGCTGCGACGAGGAGACCGCCGCCCTCACGGACGGGGCCAGGAGCGGATCGAGCGAGCTCTCGTCGCCGGACGCCGGCGCCACCGCGTGGAATCCGCCGCTCAGCGGGGCGCTCGACGGCTCCGGCAGCGCCGCGCCGTCCGCATCGAGCGGCTCGGCCTCGCCGCCGAGCGCTTGCGCAGCTCCGTTGAGGCGCCGCGTCACGCGCAGGGTGAAGGGGCTGTCCGCGTCGGCGCGCGTCAGCTCGCCCCCCTCGAGATCGTCGTCGCCGTCGGGGAAGGGGAAATCGGACGCGGGGGGGCCCGACGCGGGGGGGCCCGCCAAGCGCGACTCGGGCGGCTCCCTCAGCGCCGCGCTCACGAGCGCCGCGAGGTCCTCCGGCGCGCCGATCTCGTGGCCGGCCTCGCGGAGCGCCTCGATCGCCTCCAGCATGGCGCGCGCGTCGGGGAAGCGGTCCTCCCGGCGGGGCGCGAGCGCGCGCGCGAGGAGCGCCTCGAGCGCGGGGCTCACCTCGGGACGCAGCTCGCCCGCCCGCAGCATCTGCCCTTCGCGCGCCGCGGCCATGCGCGTGGCGGCGCTGGTCCCGGCGAACGGCCGCATGCCGGTGAGCATCTGGAAGAGGACCACCCCGAGCGCGAACAGGTCGGCGCGGGGGTCGACGCGCTCGCCGTCGAACTGCTCGGGCGGCATGTACGTCGGCTTCCCGACGAGATCGCGCCGGGCCGCGTCGCCCGCCCCGCCTCGCGTGGCGATCGCCACGCCGAAATCCCCGATCTTCACCGCGCCGGTCAGCGAGATGAGCACGTTTCCCGGGCTCACGTCGCGATGCACCATCAGCCGCCCCTCCGCGGCCGAGCGCTCGTGCGCGTAACCGAGCCCCTTGAGCACCTCGGACGCAACGAAGAGCGCGACCGGCACCGGGACGGCCTCTCCCCGCGCCCAGAGCCATTTGCAGAGCCGCCCGAGATCCGTTCCGGACACGAACTCGAGCACGAGGTAGAAATCGCCCGCCTCGTCGATGCCGAAGTCGAGCACCTCATCGATGTTGGGGTGCTTGAGGTGGGTCATCATGCCCGCCTCGGCGATGAAGAGCTGCTTGAGATCGTCGCTGCCGGCGTGCATCGGGACGATTCGCTTGATGGCGACCGGGGCCTCCTCGCCGTCCGGCCCGAGCGCGACCGCGCGGAACACCTCGCCCATCCCGCCGCGCGCCATCCGCGGTCCGACGGCGTAACGCCCCAGAACAAACCCCCTCGATGGCGCGCTCTCCACGGTGCCCGACTGTAAATGGCACCGAGGGGTGGGGTAAAGGGGCGACCGCGCCCGACCGCCGGAGATGCTGCGGTCGATTGCACAAATCAACTCGCGGTGTGCCCTCCGCGCCCGAAACCCGGAGGTCATGAGCGCGGGCGTGGCGGCACGTCCACGACGAATGCGCGCCGGCCCGGCGACCTGGCACGGGGTGGGCCGACGTGTGTCGCCGGGCGCGGTACATGTCGCTGGATCTGGGTGGGTCTGGTACAAGTCCGCTCAGGACATGATGCACGCTGCACCGAACGATCCGACTCCGGTTGTCTTCATCACCGGCGCATCTGCTGGATTTGGCGCTGCGATCGCCCGTCGCTTCGCTGGCCTGGGCGCTCGCCTGATCCTGGCCGCGCGCCGTTACGAGCGCCTGGAGGCGCTCGCGGCCGAGCTCACGGGCGGCGGGGCGGGCTCGTCGCCCGGGGGTGGGCGGGCGGCCGCGGTCCACCTCGTCCGGCTGGACGTCCGGGATCGGGGCGCGGTGGATCGGGCGATCGCGGAGCTCCCGCCG